>DUGQ01000176.1:764-3583 GCA_013331315.1 Thermoplasmata archaeon | reverse complement strand
GAAAGGGTTTGATCGCTCTTCCAGGAAGGCGCTCGAATTCCTCTACTACTGGCCCCAGTTCTTCCCAGTCCAATTCGAGAGCGCCAGGACGAAGTCGTACCAGCTCGTGTCCTGACCGAACGGAATCTCCTCGTAGGTGTCCTTGATGTGGTGCATGCCATCGTTCGTCGTAGGTATGTAGATGGCCAGACCGTGCGAGTCCTGGTTGAGCTTGCTGTTCACCATCGCGAATATGCCGCCTTCAACGGCCTGGGCAACATCCTCCGCGGCGGCCTTCAGTGCCGGGTTGTCGATGTCATCGTTAGCCATCAGGTTCATTGCGAAGCCCTTCAAGTCCACGTTGTACGGATAGTAGTACTTCTGCGCGCTAACCACATCCTGCTGAACCTCGTTCATGTAATCGCGCAGCGAAGCAATCAGCTCCTCACCCAAATCGTCGACCGACTCGAACACGTCANNACACGTCATCCATGTAGTCCATGTCGAAGGCGCTCATCGTCCAGTCCACCCAGCCAGGTGTCTCGGTGTAGTACACGCCGTAGCTCTCGACTATGATTTCGCTGAGTCCAGCGCCGTCCATGGATGGTTCGGCCACAAGTCCCTCAGCGATTGCGTCGTACGGATATCCAGCGCCAGGCACGGTCTCCTCGCTGAAGACGACGTATTCGCAGCAGTCCCTCACCTGATAGGCCACTTCAGGCATGGCCATCAGGCACAGGTCGAAGCCTATGACGTCAAGAACGATGCCAGTCTGTTCCTTTGCGTCCACAAGCGCCTCTCTCAGCTCAATCATCGATATGAAGGCGCTCTCTCCTGTTTCCTCAGAGGTGGTGTCGTCCCAGCACAGTCCACGCCATCCTCCACCGTGGTCCCACAGGACCAAGGCGTATTTGTCCGCTGGGTAGTCCTTGCACCCGTTCACGATGAACTGCTCAAGGACCTCTGGGTCCGCCATGTCAACCTCTGCTGGGTAGCCATAGGCCTCACCGACAGATTCCGAACTGCCTTCTTTTACGTACAGCAGATCGGCAACTCCGCTGTAGGTGTCCATAAGCACCAGGAAGTTGACGTTCTTGTCCGATCCAACCGTCTCAAGCCATTCGAGGTTCATGTCGCCGTATATCTCCAGGTTGTTGTCCGCGTCCAGGTAGACCATGANNCGTCCACTGAGCCGAGCCAGTTCCGGCTGACATAGCGGCTGGGACGGCCATGACCGCCAGCATTGCGACGGCAGCTAGCGCACCAGATACTCTAACAGATCTTCTCATTCTACTTCTCTCCCCCTGTCTAGTTGCATGCGGAGCGGCAAATCGCTCCGCGTTCCCGCTGCAATGTCAACTGACTACAGTTATGCTATTTAACCCCTTCATGAAGGAGGCGCTCCTCATGTCGAGAATTGGACGTTCGTCTCTGTTCTCGGACAAGCTGCGAGACCCTCCTTGGCATCCCGCTTCGCAGCTCATCGGCGCCGGCCTTGCGTGTGGATTTGTCGATGAGGGCAATATTGTGAGACCATGGGCATTCTCTGTGAGTCGGGAGGTTCGGGCATACGTTGAACTTGACACAGACAATGTGCTGTTTTCAGCATGTTCCCTTCAGACTGTGAATCACGGGCCAGTGACGTCAGGCTCATAGGCTGTTGCGGAGCCTTCTGCCGGACCTGTCGGTCCTTCGTGCTTGGGAGCTGCAAGGGCTGCAAGCTCGGCTACAACGAAGGGCAGCGGAGCATGGCCAGAGCGAAGTGCAGGATCAAGNNAGCGGAGAGGCACAGAAGAAGTTTCGGGAAAGGTACAGGGAGTATCTTCGATACATCCGTGCCCACGGATACTCTGGATTCATTCGAAAGGCTGCCGGCTGGAAGAGGCACTATGGTGACCTGTGAGGTGTTTTGCCTTTGGCGTCTCCTCCCCGGCCTCGGCGTCTTCCGAAGATGACGAGGAAGATCGCGAGCAATGTGAACACAGGAATTACAGCATCGTTGAACTCCGGTATGATGTCGAAGAAGACCTCGATGGTGCCGGTCGTGTTCTGAGTCCATAGCCAGCAGATTCCAGACTCCCCACTCACGCTGTAGATCGAGGTCAGATAGTGTTTTGGATGTGATGTCTGGGCACCGAAGGATATGCTCGACCAGCTGCCTCCGTCTTCTTTCTTCTTGCCCATGATGGTCTGGGGGGCGCTGCTCGTGTCCGTCCTCACCCAAAAGGCGTACAAACAACCGCTGTCCTCATCGATGCTGATGGTCGGGTACTTGTTTCCGACGTCGCTCGGCTTCGAAGAATCAAGGTCAACAGTGGCCACCCACGTCGTGCCTCCCGTCTGGTTATGCGTGTACCAAACGGCCGGCTTGGAGTAGCCGCCCTCCTCGTACATGTCGCCGTAGACCACGTGGACGACCTGGTCGTCGCCGACTACGACGGACGGAGGAGCGTTGAAGGTGTTCTCGTCCTGGCTACCGGATTCGGAGTATATCGTCTGCTCACTGCTCTCCCATNNCGTCATAGGCGAAAACGGCCCAGACATCGCTGCCCGTCCCGGCAGGAACGATGGAGCCGCACAGGTCGCTGTCCAGTGTCTGCGCGCTCGGGAGCAGGTCACCTCTGGATGTCCATGCAGTTATGTCGTTGACGGAGTTGCTCTGCCACGACTCCAGCTGATACTTGGTCTGTGGGCTTGACTTGGTGAGATCCGTGCACAGTATCCACAGATAGCCGTTCGGGTCCCTGCATATGTACGAGTTCTTCTCGGCCACCCCCTCTGTGGAGACAGTGGGCGTGGAGTCGCCCGCAGCCCAGGAGATCGTGCACGAGCCGGAGTCG
>DUGQ01000176.1:0-689 GCA_013331315.1 Thermoplasmata archaeon | reverse complement strand
AGAAGTTCGTGCCGTCGTAGAACAGCTTCCTCTGGTGCGAGAGCGAAGTGGCGTACTGCGAAGTACCGGAGGAATCGACTGCCCACATTCTGGGCAGGAGGGCTATCGTTCGGTTGCTCGCGTAGTCGGCCTCTCCTTGCCAGTCGGTCGCCTCTACGAGGAAGTCGAAACCGTCATCTCCGCCCACAGCTTCCGCAAGGATGCCGATCTCGACCCTGCTGTCGTCCTTGGCAGAATCCACCTCTATGGGCACGAACGCCCAAGTCCCCCCGACATACAGGAACGCCCGGACAGAGATGATCTTGCAGCCCAGGCCGCAGACCTCTATCATTCGGTCGGCGCCTATCGTGAACGATCCAATGGCCATCACTTTACCCGTCTTAATGGAGCGGTCCGAATCGACGTAGATTCTGATGAAGTCTTCAGCAGTGCGCCTGCTCGGCACTGTCGTCACTCCTCCGATGCTGGCATGCGACGTCCAGGCCTTCGGGACATAGGCGCCTGCACACAGGTCACCCTGAACGCCGACGAAGAAGTACGAGCGGTCTCCAGTAATGTTCGTCCCCGTCTGGCTGATGTCAATATTCGGGTTTCCAATCTCAGTGCCGTCCACGTCGTTGACAGCCTTGCCGTTCCAGTCGGCGAACGCTCCGTCGATGACGATGCACTGCGGAGCTGAATATGCATAA
>DUGQ01000061.1 GCA_013331315.1 Thermoplasmata archaeon | reverse complement strand
AAAGACCGCAGAGAAGAGCGCCCCCGCCGCGCCGGCTCGGGAGGAGACCTCCTCAGAGGAGAAGAGCAAGCGTGGCTCCAGGAACATGTATCACTATGTCGGTGAGGCGTGGAAGGACCAGTCCAGCGACGACATGAAGGCGGTCATGTGGCAACGCCTGGTCGACTGGAGGAGGGAGGGCAGCTTCGTCAGGGTCGACAGGCCCACGAGGCTCGATCGCGCCAGATCCCTCGGCTACAAGGCGAAGCAGGGCTTCGTCATCGTCAGGGCCAGGGTGAGAAGGGGTGGCCTGAGGAAGCACAGGATCCGAAAGGGCAGGAAGCCGAAGAGGAAGGGGATCCTCAAGATCACCATGAAGAAGAACATCCAGAGGATCGCGGAGGAGAGGACAGCCAAGCGCTATCCGAACCTCGAGGTCCTCGCGTCCTACTGGGTCGGCGAGGACGGGAAGAACAAGTGGTACGAGGTGATCCTCGTTGACCCCAACCATCCCGTGATACGGTCGGACCCGAAGCTGAAGTGGATTGCGAGCGGGAAGCACTATCACCGCGCGGACAGAGGCCTTACGCCCGCCGGCAAGAAGGGTAGGGGGCTCGTCAGGACCCGTGGCAGGGGCGCGGAGAAGGTGAGACCGTCTGCGCGTGCTCACAACCGAAAGGGCACCTAGACCCGCGTGACGCGCGTCACGAGTCTCTCGACATCGTCATCCAGAAGGCCGACCAACGGGTAGAACACCGGGATTGGCCCCTTCAGGGTCGGGGTGCTTTCGAACTCGCGCAGGTCCCAGTCTAACGCGACGGCATGGCATCGATAGGCCGCCGCATCCTCGAATGGGTTTCCACTCGGGGGGGTCGTGCGAAGCCCCGCATCCCAGGCTCTCAGCCTGGCGCAGAGATCATCGTCTTCAGAAGCGGCGACGACCGTACACCCGCGCTTCATCAAGAGCCATGTGGCTGCGACTCCGCGAGAGGATGACACGACGGACAAGACCCTTCCCTGAGTGCCCTTGGGCATCCCACCAGGACCGGGTATGGCCGAGCTGTAGAGGTATGCGGCCCTGTCCCTGACCTCGATGAATACCTCGATATCGGGATCGTCGAGGCGAACCTTGATGTTCTTGCCGGAATACGCCGAGAGGACCGCGGCCCCGGCCCTCTCGCACACGTTCTGGCTGGTGAACTTGTGGCTCCCGGACCTCCTGGCCCTTATCGCGAAGCCAGCCCCCTCGGAGATCAGAGGCTCCGCGAAGGCCACTGCGGCAGCGGCGATCTCGTCCAGGCCTCCCTCGATTCTCGTTGCGGGGCTGAAAGACACGACCCCGAAAGTCCTGGAAAGCAGCTCACAGCTCCTTCGCCAGTCGTCCGAGTCGACGAATATCCTCCCCCTCTGTGACGCGATCAGGCACTGGACGCCCGCGTCGACGTGCTTCCTCCTGATGTCCGCGACGAGAGCGTCCTCGAACCTCTTCCGGACCCGGCTGCTCTTGAGCCCGATCTCACCGTAGCGAACAAGAAGTGTGGGCATTCGACCGGCCATGATGGTCGTTCACAATAAACCTTTCATATGGGAAGCAGTATTCGATGGAAAGTCTAAACTACAGGCTTGGCATTCCGAGTATTTGGAGGCAAAGAGGGGTAAATTGAAGACTAGACGAAAAGGAAAGGTTTCTTTGAAAAGAGTCGTAGAACCGCCAGGACCGAAAGCGAAGGCTGTCGTGAAACGCGACAAGCTGGTGTTGTCGCCCTACAACAGACCCTACTACTACCCGTTCGTGGTGGAGAAGGGCAAGGGCTGCATAATCGAGGACATCGATGGCAACGAGTACATCGATTTCAACAGCGGTCTCGGTGCGATGAACGTGGGCCACTGCCACCCGGAGGTGGTGAAGGCGCTGTGCGACCAGGCCAAGCGGCTGCAGCACTACTCCTACACGGACTTCTACTACCGGTACGCGGTGGAGCTGGCCGAGAAGCTGAACGAGATAACGCCCGGCAAGTTCCGGAAGAAGGTGTTCTTCAGCGGGAGCGGGGCGGAGAGCATCGAGGCGTTCGCCAAGGTGGCCCGGTGGCACAGCAAGCGTCCGTTGTTCCTGGCGTACACAGGCGCGTTCCACGGCAGGAGCATGGGAGCCCTGAGCTTCACAGCGAGCTCGATCGTTCAGAAGGCCAGGTACTTCCCGACGATGCCTGGGGTCACGCACGTGCCGTACGCGTACTGCTACCGATGCCCTTTCAAGATGACCTTCCCGGATTGCGATTACTGGTGCGTCGACTTCATCGAGGACTACGTCCTCAAGAAGTACGTCCCGCCAGACGAGGTCGCCGCTTCCCTCATTGAGCCCATCCAGGGCGAGGGGGGATACGTGGTGCCGCCGAAGGACTACCACAAGCGTCTGAAGAAGCTCTACGGCAAGTACGGCATCATCTACGCCGTGGACGAGGTCCAGTCCGGAATGGGCAGGACCGGCAAGTGGTGGGCGATCGAGAACTTCGGCGTGGTGCCAGACATCATCTGCTCGTCCAAGGCGCTCGGAGGGGGCATCTCGCTCGGGGCGACGATCGGGCGCGAGGAGATATTCGACTGGGAGGCAGGGTCGCACTGCACGACGCTGGGCGGCACCCCTGTCGCGTGCCAGTCCGCGTTAGCCACGATCCGGGTGATGGAGAACGAGAAGCTCAGGCAGAACGCCGTCAAGATGGGCAACCACGCGATGGCGAGGATGCGCGAACTCCAGAAGAAGTCCAAGATCATAGGCGATGTGCGCGGCATAGGCCTCATGATAGGCGTCGAGATCGTCAAGGACAAGAAGACGAAGGAGCCGGGAGGCGACATGGCCTCGGAGATAATCGAGAGGGCATGGCGCAAGGGCGTCGTCGCCATAGGCGCCGGATCATGTTCGTTCAGGATAGCCCCGCCGCTGTGCATATCCCAGGACGAGATGGACGCCGGACTCGACTTCCTGGAGGAATCGATCAAGGAGGTCGAGAAGAAGCACCGGTGACCTCCTCCCGCGAGGAGGTCACGACAAACTCTTTCTCTCCGTTTTCATTCACGTGTATGATATCATCAGGAGTGTGACCGGTTGAACACAACAAAGTCGTACAAGCTCAAGGGTCCGAAGATAGTGGTGGAGCCGCCAGGGCCAAAATCGAAGGCGGCTATGAAGAGGAAGGAGAAGTACGTCACGGACGGCATTAAGATAGGCCTGCCGGCCGAGCTGGAGATCGCCGAGGGGCCGTTCCTGAAGGACGTCGACGGCAACGTGTACCTCGACTTCACGGTCGGGATCGGCGTCCACAACTGCGGGCACAGGCCTCCCGAGATGGTCAAGGCGTGCAAAGACCAGCTGGACGAGTTCATACACATCTGCTTCATGGTGTCGATGTACGAGTCGTACATCGAGCTGTCCCAGGAGATGGCCAAGATCTGCCCCGGGAAGATGACGAAGAGCATATTCCTCAACAGCGGGTCCGAGGCGATAGAGAACGCGGTGAAGATCGCGAGGTCGTACACGAAGAAGCCTTGGATAATGTCGTACAAGACGGCCTTCCACGGGAGGACGATACTCGACATATCCCTCACGGCGAAGGAGAAGCCGTACAGGGAAGGTTTCGGGCCCCTGCTCCCGAACATACAGCATCTCGATTTCGCGTACTGCTACAGGTGCCCATTGAAGCTCGAGTACCCGTCGTGCAGCCTCGCGTGCGCCGACACGATCCGCACGATAGCCCAGACGCCGCCTCTGGAGGGCAACGTCGCATGCCTCGTGGTCGAGCCGGTCCAAGGGGAGGGGGGATTCATCGCGCCTCCGCCAGGCTACTGGGAGAAGGTCGCGAAGATCTGCAAGGACAACGGCATAGTGCTCATAGACGACGAGGTCCAAACCGGGTTCGGCCGTACCGGCAAGATGTTCGGCATCCAGAACTGGAAGGTCGAACCCGACATGCTCGTCTCGGGCAAGGGCCTGTCGCTCGGCATGCCGCTGGGAGGAGTTACGGGCAGGGAGGAGATCATGTCCTCTCCCGGCCCAGCGAGCCTGGGCGGCACGTTCGGCGGCAACCCGGTCTGTTGCGCCGGAGCGCTCGCCTCGATCAAGCTGACCAAGAAGGCCCTGCCGAACACGAAGATGATCCACAAGGTGGAGAAGAAGCGCCTCGAGGAGTGGAAGGAGCGTTTCGAGGTCGTCGGCGACGTCAGGGGCATCGGCGCCATGATGGGCATGGAGCTCGTCAAGGACAAGAAGTCGAAAGAGCCGGTTCCGGAGCTTGCGAGGAACATCCAGCTCGCGTGCTTCAGGAAGGGTCTGTACATACTTACGGCCGGTACTTACAACAACGTGGTCCGCCTGCACCCGCCGCTCGTGATAAAGCAGGGATTGCTCGAGAAGGGCCTGGACATACTCGAGGAGTCGATGGAGCAGGAGATCAAGAAGGCGGGCCTAAGCTGAATAGTTCGTCCTGCAAACCTCTCAAACACCTTCTTCTATTCTCACCCGCTCGCTGTCCTTTGAGTCGAAAGTCATCCCTCCTACGATGCGAGGCTCAACGGTTCGAAACGTCAGCCCGGTCCCCGTCGTCCAGATTATTATCTTAATATGTGTAATAAAACCTGTTGCGGCGTTCTTCGTACCAAAATCATTATACGAGTGGAGAACATACACGGCAAATAAGGCCATAATAGCTGGTACATTGGCGAATTTAGGGCCGGAAAGCTGGAAAAATTCCAAAAGCGCGCCTTCGAGCTAGCAACGGGGGTGGGCTGTAGGCCCGGTCGGAGGGGAGGTCATTGACCGCACAAGCCATCCTTTCTGACGTACTCCGTCGAACGTCGGGTGCCGGCCATCCGTGGCCCTTCAAGAGCGCGCAATAGGAGAATAGAGAGCATGGCGTTACTACCTGAGGTAAAGGCAGATTATGGAAAGCTCAAGAACTTCGTGAACGGAGAGTGGGTCGAGTCGACCACGTCCAAGTACCTCGACATCGAGAACCCGTCGACCGCCAAGTCCATCGGGCAGGTCCCGATGACCACGGCGGATGAGACGAAGGCGGCGATCGAGGCCGCTCAGGACGCGTGGCTGGCCTGGAGGGAGACGCCCCCGATCACGAGGGCACGCTTGATGTTCAGACTGAAGGAGATAATGGAAGGGCATTTCGAGAACATCGCGAGGATAATGGTCCAAGAGCAGGGGAAGACGATTGACGAGGCCCGTGGGGAGACAAGGCGCACCATCGAGAACGTGGAGGTCGCCGCGGGCATCCCGTCGCTGATGATGGGGTACAACCTCGAGGACGGCGCGGCCGAGGGGATCGACGAGGACGCCGTGATATCGCCTCTTGGCGTGTTCGGCGCGATATGCCCGTTCAACTTCCCGGCCATGATCCCG
>DUGQ01000198.1 GCA_013331315.1 Thermoplasmata archaeon | reverse complement strand
CAAGGTGGAACACATAATGGTCCCTTGTCCGAGGCTCGAGGAGGAGATGAACATAATCACCGCCGCCGAGGAGCTGATGTCCACAGGGGTCAGAGGCGCCCCCGTGGTTAGGAACAACAAGCTGGTCGGATTCCTCTCTCGGACGGACATAATAAGGGTTATCTCGAAGATGGACGAGCTCAGGGAGAAGCTGGTCGGGTCTATCATGAGTCATTCTCCAGTATCCGTGCTCGAGAACGAGCCCGTTAGGAAGGCCCAGATCCTCATGAAAGGGTTGAACGAGAAGACCCTGCCGGTCGTCACGGACGAGACCCGTCTGATAGGCGCGATAGGCATGACCGAGGTGATGGACGTCGTCTGGTCCCCCAAGGCGTCCAAGCCACCGAACGAGGTGAGAGGCGATAGGGAACCGGCGGATATCCGAGTGGGCAGCGTGATGAACAGGAGCCCGGTTTTCGTCTCCACCGGGGACTCACTCGACAAGGCCGTATCCGTCATGCTCTCGAAGAACCTGTCCACTCTCTTCGTCGCCGATGACACGAAGCTCGTCGGGGTCGTCTCGCATGCCGACATCATGGAACAGGTCATAAGCTTGAGACCTCAGGAGGGCGTCTATGTTCAGATTACGGGCCTCGACGCCGAGGACCCGGAGGTGTATGAGATCATGTACGACTTGATTGGGAGGTCGATGAAGAGAATCGACAAGATCGAGTCTCCCAAGGTCTTCTCCGTACACGTCAACGCGTATCACCAGGAAGGCCTGAAGAGCAAGTTCAGCGTCGGCTCGCGACTCACGACGGCCAAGGGAATGTACTACTCGAAGGGAAGCGATTGGGACCTCTACCGGTCGCTGAACGCCTCTCTCGAGATGCTCGAGAAGAGCATCAAGAAGGAGCACGACCGCCGTCTCGCCGCTCGTAAACGAAAGCCCAGTCTATAGATCCCAGTACTCAGACGCATTCCTCTTGCATCGTTCGATCACGCTGCGTCCGAGGCAGCTGTTGTCTATCATGTCCGTGAATTCTAGAGGGACTTCGACTCCTTCCAGGAGTCCGATGACGCCGGCGACTGTCTCCGATAGGGCGGGGACATCATATCCGCCTTCGAGGAAGAAAGTCAGTCTCCTTCCACACTTGTCCGACAGACGAAGCAGCTCGGCCGCCCCCCTGACATGCCCGGGCGACGACAGGCTCATCGACGCCAGGGGGTCTCTGTAATGGCAGTCCACACCGAAACTGACCAGTATCGCATCCGGGGAGAACTGCCTGACGATGGGCACGACGAGGTCCGAGAACGAGCAGTCGTAGGTCGAGTCTCCGCACCCTGACGGCAAAGGAACGTTGACTGTGAACCCTTCCCCCTCGCCTTTCCCCATGAAGTCGACGTTGCCAGTGCCGGGGAAGATGCCCGTCTGGTGCACGGATATGTATAGAACGTCGGCCCTCCCCGCGAATACCTGCTCCGTCCCGTTCCCGTGATGCACGTCCGAGTCGATTACGGCTATCTTGCTGTCGCCTCTGCTCAACAGCGATGAGGCCGCGATCGCTATGTTGTTGAAGTAGCAGAATCCCATGCCGTGGTTCGGGCCCGCGGGATGGCCCGGCGGCCTGGGGAGGGCGAAGGTCGGCTTCCCCCTCTCTTTCGAGTACATGACGGCGTCGACACCGCATTCCGCTGACAACGCGGCAATATCGTAGGTCTCGTTATGGACATGGGTGTCCATGGTCAGGTTGCATTCGCCACACGTGCGTATGAAGTCGATGTAGTCCTCGTCGTGGACGAGCCTGAGGTGCTCTGTTTTGCCTGCTGCTGAGGAGGCCACATCCTTCCAGAGGCCGTGCCTCTTCAGCTTCTGCACTATCCCCCTCAGCCTCTCGGGTGATTCCGGATGGAACGGATTCTGCGTGTGACCGTAGAACTCCTCATTGAAGAAGATAGTCACGGCTTCCAACAAGCTAGTAAGCGTAGATAAGCATTGTCTACTCCAGCCTTGCCGCGAGGCACTCGACGTTTTATATGGCCGTTGCACATTGAATAGGTCGATACGGTATGTCATNNCTAGACGCCGTCGATGCATGCTTGAAACGTACGGGCATCGAGTACGTGGTAGTGGCAAGCAACTCAGGCGAAACGGGGATGAAGGCCGTCGCTCGACTCGAACGCTCGGGGGCGAAAGTCGTGGTGGTCACATCCCACGCGGGCTTCTCGGGCGAGGGTGTCCTGGACATGGATCCTGAGACCGAAGAGTCTCTTGTGCGGGCGGGAGCGAAGGTGGTCCGTGCTTCCCATGCCTTGTCGGGCGTTGAGCGGTCCTTGTCCAAGAAGTTGGGCGGGTCGTCCAGGGTCGAGGCGATATCTGAGGCTCTCAGGTCGCTCTTCGGTCAGGGGATGAAGGTGTGCGTCGAGATAACGGTCATGGCATCGGACAGCGGGGCCATACCGTGCGGTGACATTGAGGTCGTCGCTATAGGCGGGACGGGAGAAGGTGCGGACACCGCTTGTGTCGTAAGGCCTGCGCATGCGAACTCGTTCTTCAATATGGAGATCCGGGAGATACTCGCGATTCCTAGGGCGCGAGACTGACAGAGATAGAGATAAGACCCCTGAAGGGAATCAGTCTGTCATGGACGGCTACGAACTCCTTCTTCTAGTGCTGACCATAATTCTCGTGATCGCTGTCTTCTATGCGAGCGCGGCAATCGTCTCTCAGGACTGGTCCGCGAGCTCCGAGCACGTGCTTCGTCTCCTTGTGGTTTCTCTTGTCTTCGTGTTCGTCGTCTCCACAGTGAGCGACATCGGGAGCGAGCGCGGACTATCCGATCTGATGTTGCTCCTTTCATTCGTGGTGCTGATCGTCGTCGTGAGGTATGTGTTGGTCGAAGGGTTGGCCGTTACCGACGACTGGCTCGCGTCGATAGTGATATCCCTCATGGGTGTGACCCTGATATTCCTAATGGACGAACTGGCGGATGCGCTGTTCGATTTGAATCTCCCATCAATCGTCTAGAGTGTTCTGAGGTCTTTCGGACATGAGGTAAGAACCTTGCATCCGTTCTTCTTCACCAGGACGTCATCCTCTATTCTGACCCCTCCGAATCCCTTGATGTAGACACCCGGCTCAACCGTGAGGACCATGCCCTCCCTGAGGACCATGTCCCTTGCGGACGATATGGATCCCGGGTCATGTACCGAAATGCCGAGCCCGTGACCTGTGCTGTGTATGAACAAGTCCTTGAACTTGCTTTCGTCAACCAAGGTCCTCGCAGCCGAGTCGACGTCCTCTCCGTGTACACCATCCGTTATCATGTCAAGAGCCTCCTCCTGCGCCTTCAGCACGACCTCGTGCATCTCCTTCTGACGCCTGGTCGCCTTGCCGCAGACGAATGTGCGTGTCAGGTCTGAGACGTACCTCTCGTAGAGGGCCCCGAAATCGAACAAGGCGAAGTCTCCTTTCCTGAGCTTCCGTCTGGAAGGTGTGTAGTGCGGCTCCGCGCTCTTGGGCCCGAAAGCCACGGTCGTCGTGAATGCTGGGCCGGTTGCTCCCAGCTTCATCATCCTGTAGTTCAGCTCGGCTGCCGCCTCTGTCTCAAGCATCCCGCCGGCAACGAATTCGGGGGTGGACCTGCAGACTTCCGAGACGATCCTGCACGCCTTCGAGATGCGGGCGATCTCATCCGGTTGCTTGATCATCCTCGCCTGGTAGAGGTCGTCGGATACGTCGATTAGCTTCGCCTTTCCGGCTGCCTTCTTTATCGTTTTGAAATTGGCCAGCGTCAGTTCCTTTGAGTTGATGCCTATCCTGCCGAACCGTGATAGCTTCCGCTTCATCAGTTTCGCGCGTCCATCTCCGTTCTCGAAGACGTTGGTCTTCACTCCGGCCTCCTCTGCGCTCAGTGCCTCAAGCTCGGAGGTCAGGACTTCGACGCCTGATGGTTTCACGACCGCCAGACATCCCTCGAAGAGGCCGCTAGGAATCCCTGTGGCGTAGAAGAAGCTGCCATCGAGGTTGGGCTCCACGGCGTTCATGAGAACAATCGCGTCGACGTCCTTCTTCAGAGACGAGAATATCCATTTCTCTCTGGTAGCCACAGTATCCCTGCTCCAGGATGAGACTCGGCGTATAAAGAAATGATGCTGGCTAGGCCCCTATCCAGTGGGAGCCAACGATCTTCTCTATCGCGGAGATTGCAGACAGCGCCGCAAGGTAGCTCGTCTTCGGGTTGCGCGGGGACGGGACGTTCCTCGTTACGACATCGAGTTCTCCGAACTTCCCGCGGGCTCTTATGTGGTGCTCGTTCGTCTTGACCTGTGGGTCGCAGACTATCCTTATCCTGGTCCTGTCGAATCCGACTCCCGCGAGAGCTATTGTCGCGGCGACGTTGATGTTCTGGGGGAAGTGCTTAACCGCTTCCCTCGCTGATCCTTCGAACAGCTGAGTCCTGACCCGGATTTCTGCCGGCGTTACCCCTATCGAGTCGAGATAGTCGCTCTTTCCGAACGCCGAGGGTGGTTTTGTGGTCGTTAGCGTCACCTCGTCGATGTCCTCGAGCCTCGCCGCCGAGAGAGCGTCTATGCCTCCGACCGCGCCGCTCGGCACATACAGTTTGCCTCCCTTCCTCTTGGCGAGGCGGAAGATGTCTCTCTGAAACTCCTCGTCGTGGAGCACTCCCACGCTCATTATCAGGACATCGACTCCCGCTGACAGGGCGAGGGGGACATAGTACCTGGCGGCGTCCTGGCTCGCTGCCTCCACCACCAGCCCGATTTCTCCGAGTATCGGGACTATGTCCGGGACATACTTGACCTTAGTGAGCCTCTCCTGCATTCTGGTTGCGCACTCCTGTGAGCGATCTGTGAGGTAGACGGTCTCTATGGCCGACAAGCTCTCGACCGCCCTGGCTATGGTCGTTCCTATGGCTCCGCAACCGATGACGCAGATGTTCACGGACGAATGATTCGTATGAGCAATATAAAGTCTTCCGTGGAAGCGGAGTCCTGCGCTGGTCGAACGGCATCCACCCGTATGTTTTTCTCCGACCATTGCCATGACCGGCGTGGTGTCTCCCGATGTTGGATGCGCTGTCGAAAGGGCTGTCACATCGTATCGTCGAGGGTCTCGACCTCGTCGAACTGAGAGCGCAGGACTTGTCTCAGACCACGGCTAGGGTTAGGGATTCCGATGTTGAGATGCTGTGTCAGAAGCGGATCTTCGGACACTCCGCTCGGGTTCTGAAGAACGGTGTCTGGGGATTCGCATTCTCGGATGGCTCCACTAGGGTGGTCCAGACCATACGCGATGCCGCCGAGGCAGCGGGCGCGTTCAAGTCGAAGGGAGCCAACGTCCGCGTGGAACTCGCCTCCGTGAGGCCGATCACTCGCCGGTCGAAGTCAAGGGCGCCGACTCCGTTCGATAAGGTCGATGTCGCGCTCAAAGCCTCCTACCTGAAGGACGTCTGCGCCGGTGTCAGCGAGAAGGAGCCTCGGACTGGAACGTGCTGGGCGGACTACAGCGACACGTCAGGGAACAGCGTTCTCGCGACGAGCGAAGGGACAGTCGTCGAGTCTGACGTCTCAGAGGCGACCATCACGGTTACCGCCTCAGGCGAGTCCAAGGGCGTGAAGGCGTATTCCAGAGAGGACATCGGCATCGTAACGGAGGGCTGGGATTATCTCAACAAGGCCTATCCTGCTGAGGAGTTGAGTCGAAGTGTCGCGTGCAAACTGACCGACCATCTCAGCGGCGAGAAATGCTCAAGAGGGAGCTTCGACTGCGTGCTCGGTCCTAGAGTGGTCGGAATGCTTGCCCACGAGGCGCTCGGGCACCTCTCCGAGGCGGATCTCTTCTGTTCGGGGGCGTTCAGCGGACTCGGCGGCAAACGGGTCGCTCCCGACGGTGTGACGATGGTCGATTCGCCTCGCATGAAAGGCGGTTTTGGGAACATCGAAGTCGATGACGAAGGAGTCTTGCCAAGGAAGGTCGTTCTCATCGACGATGGATACCTGGACGAACAGCTCACCAATCGCCAGTGGGCTGCGCGTCTGGGCATGAAGCCGACTGGCAACGCCAGGGCGGAGTCCTACAGAAAGGCTCCTATCATCCGCATGCGAAACACCTACTTCGAACGTGGCGATATGACGACGGAGGAGCTCGTCGAGAACGTGAGGACCGGCTACTACTGCGGAGATGTTCGAGGAGGACAGGCTGAGTCGAACTCCTCTTTCCAAGTTGGCATTCAGCGATGTTACGAGATACGAAACGGCAGGCTGGGGCGCCCTGTTAGAGACCTCTCAGTGAGCGGGATCGCGCTGAAATCTCTCAGGTTGATAGATGGAGTCGGGAAGGATTTCGGCTTCGAATCGAGCTACTGCGGGAAGTACGACCAATCCATAGCGACTAGCGACGGCGGGCCGCACATGTCCCTCAAGAAGGGCGCCGTGATATTCGGAGGTGCGTAGATGCCTCCAAGTGTCGCAGACGAGGACCTCGACGAGGCTGTCCGCGACGTTATGGCCTCGGCTGCAAAGGCCGCGCAGTCATCGGATGCTGAGGAATACGAGGCGTTTGTCCAGATAATGGCGACGAAGAAGGTCGCTGTCGATCCCGAATCGGGTCACGACCTGTCATTGATGAACGAGAGAACCCTTTTCGTGCGGACCCTGAAGAATGGCAGGATGGGAGTGTCTCATACGAACGACCTGAGGCCCAAACGAATTCACGAGTGTTTCAGGAATGCGGTGCGTCTGTCGGCCCAGCATCAGAAGGACAAGACGCCAGTCAGCTTCGCATCCGTTTCCAGCGGCTATCCGGAAGTCGAAGCCCTCTGCGATCGTAGGATCGCTGAGCTCGACCTGTCCGATGCGTGTGACATGGTTGACGAGATGCTGGCGGCCGTGCTCGATTCAGACAAGGACATTCAGGTGACCGGAGGACGACTGTGGTCCAATCACTCGATGCTGGGCATACGGAACTCGAACGGCATTGATGTTGGGCACGAATCGACAAGCATCGAAGCTTCATGCGCCTCCGTATGCGGACGCGGCCAGTCTGTGAGCCCGGAATGCATCTCTATGGCGTTCTCGAGCAGGAATGATCTGCAGATGGAAGAGATAGGTAGGAAGTGCGCGTTTATCGCTGCCAGGTCATGCGTCCAGGTGCCGGCAGAGACGGGTGAATTCCAGGTCGTATTCTCCCCGCGTTCGTTGGGCTCCGCGGATTCGGGTTTGGTGACGTTGATGATGTCGAGGGCCTTGTCCGGAATGGATGTTCTGAACGGCAGTTCCGTCTTGGGTGACAAGCTGGGACAGAAGGTCGCATCCGAGACCCTCTCTATGAGAGACGCCCCGACCCTGCCTGGAAAGTACGGGTCGAGACCATTCGACGACGAAGGTGTCCCTACTAGCAACAAATGGCTAATCAAGAAGGGCGTTCTCAAGTCGTTCACGTGGGACAATCGCTGCGGATCTCAGAGTGGTCAGTCCTCAACCGGGAATGCAGTTAGAGACCTTGGGAGCGGTCTTGTGACTCCCGCGCCGCTGTTGCTCGAAGTCAACCGAGGGAAGGGAGACATGCACGACCTCATCTCCGAGGTCGACGACGGCTATCTTGTTTGGGATTGTCAGGGGTCTCATACAGGCAGCTCGGAGACCGGGGCCTTCTCGTTCGTCGCCAGCCCTGGTCTGAAGATCGAGAATGGCGACATTGTCGGCGGAGTCCGAGGGGCCATGCTATCCGGGAACATCGTCGAGCTTCTTTCGAGCATTGACAGGATCGGAGCCGATCGAGCCGATTTCGGCTGTAGTCTTATGCCGAGCGTTCTGTTCGACGGTGTCAGGATCACGACGGGCTGAGGCACAATGGGACGGAATGCAGTCTCTGAGGCGTTGCGCAGGAAGGCAATCGTAGTGAACGATTCGCTGGCCTCGACCTATGGTCGAGAGGAACTGCCCCCTGGAGAGAACCCGGTCGACACCCTCGTGGAGACGATTCTGTCTCAGAACACGACAGACTTGAACTCCCACAAGGCCTTCAAGCGCTTGAAGGCGAGGTTCCCGGAGTGGGAGGAACTCCTAGATGCCGATCCGTCGCTCGTTGCCGACATAATCCGGTCCGGCGGGTTGGCCGATATCAAGGCGAGGAGAATCATCGGAGCCTTGAAACGCGTGAAGTCGGAGACCGGCCGTCTGAGCATGGACTTCCTCTCCGAGAGGTCGCCCTCCGAGGCAATGGAATGGCTCTCGTCAATCGACGGCGTGGGGCCGAAGACAGCTGCGATAGTCGTTCTCTTCTCGTTCGGTAAGCCAGCTTTTCCGGTGGACACACACATATTCAGGGTGGGCAGGCGCTTGGGGCTAATCAGTCAGAGTGCCTCCCGGGAGAGCGCTCAGAAGGAACTCGAGGGGTTGGTGCCCGAAGAGGAATTCTACAGCATGCACATCAATCTCATAGAGCACGGCAGGAGCAAGTGCAGACCGAGAAACCCGAAATGCTCCGAATGTGAGCTATCGGAATACTGCCTGTTCATGAAGACTGGTGGGACGCCATAGGCTTGATATATTGACAACCGCTCTCAAGTTCGATGAGGTACAGGCTTCTCGAGCATACGGCGGACGCCTTGATCGAAGCCTACGGTGACACGCTTGCTGAGAGGTTCGCGAACGCCGCCTACGCGCTTTTCGACCAGATGACCGATGTGACGAAGGTTGCGCCCGTCGGCGAGGTGCGTCTGGTCTTGAGCGCCGATACGACTGAGCAGCTACTGGTCGACTTCCTACAGGAGCTCCTGTTCCTTCATGACGCGGACAACTATGTCTTCTGCGAATTCGATGTGGAGATAATGGGTGGGAATCTGGATGCCGTCGCGAAGGGCGAGGCGTTCGATCAATCAAAACACCCGAAGCGAGCAGTGGTCAAGGGTATCACATACCACAATCTCAAACTAGATGACGAGGGCAGATCCATAACGCTACTATTCGATGTGTGAAGTGATACAATGAAGTCTTCAGCGAAGGCTCACCCTATCCAGGGTCTGATAAAGTACCATGGCCTGAAGGACGAGACGCTCAGGATACCATTTCACGATTCAATCTCTGTCGCCACCTCTCCGACTGAGACCCACACGACCATCGAGTTCGGCGGGGGCGGGTCAGACCAAGCTAGCATTGACGGGAAAGTCGCCACCGACCGAGAGATGAATCGGATACTCTCGGTGGTCAACGAAGTCCGGCGAAGAGGCGGGGTCGACTCCGCATTCAGGATGGTCTCAAAGAATAACTTCCCTTCGAATGTCGGCCTTGGCGCCTCAGCCTCTGGCTTCGCGGCACTCGCGGTCGCGGCGTGCGACGCAATCGGGCTGGACTTGTCGCTCGAGGAGATATCAACGATTGCCAGGCGAGGCGCGGGGTCCGCGGCGAGATCGGTCACGGGGGCCTTCTCGCTTTGGAGGACCGGTCATGACGACGTGGATTCGTTCTCCTATCAACTCTCGTCGGAGGAGTTCCAGATGGGAATCGTCGTGGCGCTCATTCCCGCCCACAAGTTCACAGACGATGCCCACAAGGATGTAGTGCAGTCACCGTTCTTCCATTCGCGACTCTCGTACATTCACGGCGCGATTGCTGAGATGCAGAGCGCCATCAGGAAGAGGGACGTGAAGAGGATTGGAGAGTTGGCCGAGAAGGATTCGCTGATACTACACGGGATAACGATGACGGGTCTGGAGGAGTTGATACTGTGGCGCCCCGAGACGGTCAGGGTCATCCTTGAGGTCAAGCAGATGCGAGAGGATGGGATTCCCGCACATTTCTCGATAGATACAGGTGCGACCGTCTATGTGAACACGTTCCCGGGTGAGGTCGGGAAAGTGAGGAAACGAATCGAAGCCCTCGGTATAGAGACAATCGAATGCGGGGTCGGCGGGGCCTCGAAGGTGTCCGACGAGCACCTGTTCTAGTCAGGGTCGGCCCGCATGGCCCGTCTCTGCTGCTCTATGGCCTCCTCCATCGAGAGCTTGCCGGAGGCTATCTTCTCCGCGAGTTCGCGCGACACCGTCAGAGTGCCTTCGCTCTGGAGCCTGCTGAGCCTTTGAATGTTCCTTATCTCGCCTGGAGCCGGTGATATCTCCTGTTTCTTCCTCGGTGAGTAACCGGGCGTGAGCGCGATCTCGTAGGCGGCGTCCTCGTCGGGGGTCTTCGACCGCGTAGTAGTATTGCGTTCGTCGACGATCTCGACGGCATACCCCCGGTCCCAGAGCACGTTGAAGATCCTGTTCCTGTTCGTGCGGTCGCCGTTGCCGATCCTCACCACGACCGATGAAGGGGAATGTGCCTCCGCTATCTGATCGATGACACCGAGCACCCCCTCCGGGCTTGCCGCCTGAGTCCTGGCCAGCTCGCACCCCTCCGTTGTGACCGCTGCAATCCCAGGCCGTTCGCCAGGGTCCACGCCTACGACGATCCTCGTCAGCTCCCGGTCTCCAGCCAGGATGCTCCTGATTCTGGCGATGGCCGTCGATGGGTCTCGGTCGGTGACGACCCTGTCGAACGGTATGCGAGGTCTCTCCTGCTCCGTGGAGATGATCGCCGCCAGATTGGAGGGCAAAGGCTCTGAGAACTCGAGAGAGATGTGCCTCAGCCCCTCCGACCTCAGAGCCGTAAGCATGTCGAAGTACACTCTGGGGTCCTCGGTGAGTATGCCGATGATCCTCATCTGGTGGGGATTTGAGGTCCGCACGATAAATAGGTTTTCATCTAGGCCTTCTTCCTGAAGCCCCGGAAGCGCGTCTTCCAGGTGCCAGCCTTATCGTATTCCCCGACGGACTCCGAGAACTTGCGCAGAAGCTCCTTCTGATCCGCGCTGAGCTTCGTGGGCGTCATGATCTGCACCTTGACGTACTCGTCCCCGTCGCCGTAGCCCCTGAGGTCAGGCATCCCCTTGCCCTTCAGGCGGAACACCGTGCCCGTCTGTGTGCCAGGCGGGATGGTCACCAGCGCTGTCCCGTCGAGCGTGGGCACCTGCACCTTGGACCCAAGGGCTGCCTCCGAGAACGATATCGGCACCTCGATGTACAGGTTCCTGCCGTCCCTGTCGAACAGCTCGTGAGGGGCGATGTGGACGACGATGTAGAGGTCGCCTGGAGGCCCCCCGTTCGTGCTGGCCTCCCCCGCCCCCCTTACGCGGAGCCTCATCCCCTCCTCGGCGCCCTTCGGAATGGACACCTTGATCTTGCTTGTCGTGTCGGTCGCCCCTCTGCCACCGCAGGCAGTGCACGGCTTCGTGATCTTTCTCCCATTGCCTCTGCAGGTCGGGCAGGCCGCTATTGAGACGAAGCTCGTGTTGCCTCGTGTCTGTCCGCGTCTGACCTGGCCCGCGCCGTTGCATGTGGGGCATTTCTGTATGTCTTCGGGCTTCGCGCCCTGGCCGCTGCAGACCTTGCATGCCACCGAGTGCGGGACCCTGAGATCCTTGTCTATCCCTGTCGCAGCTTCCGACAGGGGTATCTCAATGTCATACCTCAGGGAGCGCCCTTCCATCGGGCCAGATCTCTGCCTGCCACCGAAGAACTGCTCGAATATGCTCCCGCCGAACCCGAACCCTGAGAATCCTCCGAATATGTCGCTGATGTCCTCGAAGTGCGTGAAAGCCGACCAGTCGAACCCCCCTCCCCTGAATGTGCTCTCGACCCCGGAGTGGCCGTACTGGTCGTACCTGGCCCTCTTCTCCTGGTCCGCCAACACCTCGTAGGCCTCCGAGAGCTCCTTGAACTTCTCCTCGGCCTCCTTGGGGTTCTCCTTGTTCCTGTCAGGGTGGTGCTTGAGGGCGAGCTTCCTGTAGGCCTTCTTCACCTCGTCGGCGCTGGCACTCTTGCCGACGCCGAGGATCTCGTAGTAGTC
>DUGQ01000057.1 GCA_013331315.1 Thermoplasmata archaeon | reverse complement strand
GACCCAGGCCAGCACCGCCGCGGAACTGATACCCGCGTTGAAGGACTCCAGCCTCGCCTGGGTCAATTTCGTCGTAGATGACATCGTGAAGGAAGGCACGGAGATAGCCGTGACCCTCGGTTTCAGCGACTCCATGATATCCAACCTGACGACCGGCTACTACGCCTCGTTCGAGGACCGCGACACCGAGATCGGCGTGATGGTGCCAGCGGTGAAAGTCTCCGGCCTGGATGTGCGGGCCTACCCGCTGTTGATACTGGCCAGGAAGGACCTCATAGTCACGATCCACAGCAGGGAGATCGAGAGGCTGATACTGTTCTCCAGATACGCGGACTCGTTCCTCAGGAAGCTCCCTGAGAGCACGAGCCTCGTCGACAAGTTGAACCTCATGCTCGTGAGGATACTCGACGAGAACAACACTCACAACTTCGACAACCTCAGGGAGATCGAGGAACAGGGCGACTCCTTGGGGGAGCTCCTNNGAAGATCTACGCTCTGAAGCACGCCCTAATCACGTACCTCAACACGCTCTGGAGGACCACGGAGGTGCTCCACTCGCTCAGATACGGGGACGCCCAGCTGGTATCGGACAATCCCAAAGTGCTATCGAAGATCGGCATGCTGGTGGAGGACGTCAACCGCCAGATCGCCCTGAGCGAGCACATGTCTCAGGTCCTCGCGTCCGGTCTGGAAGTCCTCCAGGCGCTGTACAACAACCAGCTGCAGATCCTCAACAACCGGATGGCGCTCACGATGACCTGGCTCACGATCCTGGGCACGGCGGTGCTCGTGCCGAACACCCTTGCCACGATCTTCGGTTCGATGGTAGGCCTCGACTCAGATGTCCTGATGTGGTACATCGTGGTCCTGATCCTGTCCACCGTGAACGCGACCTACCTCGCCTATTGGTGGGTGAGGAGATGGGTGAAGCTCCCGACGTCGCCGTCGTAGCCCGTTCCGCCGTCGCCGAGCGGCAGACAGGAACCATTTTCTACCTTGGGCTGACATAGGTAGTGAGGGGTTGGACTTTGAAAGAGTTCGAGGTGTACGTGCAGGACAGACCTGGGGAACTGGCGAAGGTCTGCGAGACTCTGGGCAGCAACGGCGTGAACATCAAGGCGATCTCGAGCGAGAGGGCGCAGCCGNNTGTCACGGACGACGAGGCGACCACCAAGTCATCCCTGAAGAGGCTCGGGGTACTGTTCGACCAGAAGGATGTGCTAGACATACGCCTCCCGGACAAGCCCGGTGAACTCGGGAAGATGGCCAGGAAGCTGGCCAAGGCGATGGTCAACGTCGACTCGATCTACATCCTGTCGAAGGAGGACGGCATGACGGAGATGGCCATCACCGTAGACAACATATCCAAGGCCAGAAGGGTGCTCAAGTAGTCCTGGGGACCGCTTTCCGGAGACACCTCAGTCGAGGCTCTTGCCTCTCCTTATCAGGATCTCCTCCAGCATGTTCCTGGCCTCGCGGACCTTCTCAAGCTCATCCTGGGTGAGGTCCAGACGCAGGACATGGGACCAGACCTTGGAGAGCGAATGGTAGGATTCCCTGATCAGCTCCAAGTCTTCCTCCAAGTCCACCGATACTGGCTTCTCGTCCTGGACGGGCCTGTATACGACGGTCCTCCCGATCTTGACCCGGGCGAGCATGCCTTTCCTCTCGAGCTTCTGCAGGGCCTGTGTAGCGCCAGATTGGCTTATGTTCAGCTCGGATGCCAGGACAGTCGGTGAGCTGAACCCGCTCCGGACCTTGTCGAGTATCTCAGATTCCCTTGGTGTCAACGTCATCTCAATCAACCCATAAGTTGAACATTAGCTGCCTTTCTGAGCGACTTATTCTTGCTTATGAATGCGCTTAATAGAGATAATGTGTTACCCTTGATTAAGCCTTCCCACGGACAAGCTGGTGTGAGACTAATACTTCATCTGAAGAAAGACTTATGTGTAACTTATGATTCGCACGACAGGATGCAGGGTTCGCGCTGCTGCTTCCATCAGTGGAATTCCTTCCGCAAGGCCCTGAGCATGTCTCTCAGCTCAGCGAGGCTGGGAAAGGAGATTGCGCTAGCAGGGCACTGGGATTCGCATCCCGTGCAGCCGACCACGCAGGAGTATGGCTTGACGACCTCCGTGCGTTCCCCAGCGGCGAACACGCCCTGGTGGCAGAACTCCACGCACACGCCACACTGGGTGCACATATCCTGGTCGATGCGCGGGTACCACTCAATCCGCTCGCGCGGAATATTGCCAAACTCCTCGTCCACCAAATCCTCACCTACTCACGGTCAGGCCAGAGATCTGGCCACCATACTCGGGAAAACACCTCACGAACTCGGCCAGGACTGCTTCGACATAGTCCTGTTCCGCACCTCCAGGGACATAGTTGGATTCCCTGAGGCGCGAGAGGATCAGCTCGGAAGCTTGACCTATCGTCACTGGACACGCAGCCCGAACTCCCTCGAGCAAAGCATCCAGGTCGGAGAAACCGACCAGGTGACCGTTGACGACCAGTTGCCGATTCTTCGCCTTCCCAGGACAGCACGAGCCTCCGATGACCGTCACCTCTCTCGCCTTTGGCCAGCAGAGGTATCGCCCCGCTGCTCAAAACTGTTGTCTTTGACGGATGACTCGACAGATTGGCCAATTTAGTTCAATAAACAATATATAATACAGTGATGCTCCTATTAGTTCTATGATGTACAGACATGTGGACACAGATGAGGCTGGCCCATCGGGCGGCAACGGCATCCAGGTGTCCAATCTGGTCACCAGCGTGTCCATCGCAAAGGGACCGCAGCTGGACCCCATATCCATATTCCACACCCTGAGAGAACGCTTCCCGGGTGAGTCGTTCCTCCTAGAATCTGTCGAGGGTACCCAGAAGACCTCAAGATACTCCTTCATCGGCGTCGACCCGATCTCCTCCTTCAAATCGAAGGGAGAGACGGTCGAGATAGACGGCTGGAGCAGGAAGGAGAAGGACCCCTACGAAGCGCTGAGAACGTACTACAGGACTTTCAACTGCGGGGCATCGGACATAGCGCCCTTCTCGGGGGGACTCGTCGGGTACGTCGGCTACGGGATGGTCGGGTACTTCGAGAAGATAAGGGAGCCCAACGGGACTCCCGACGAACTTCCGGACATGTACTTCGTCCTGCCCAGGCACCTGGTGTGCGTGGACCATCTCAACTCCCGGACTCTCCTGATCACTCACGGGAAGATGGACGAGCTCAAGGACGCCATCTCCGAGGTGAGGCCGGCCCCGAAGCTGGACCTGACCATCGGCGAGGGACGGCCGAACACGAGCGAGAGCGAGTTCTGCGGGATGGTTTCAAAGGCAAAGGAGTGCATCCAGGACGGCGAGATATTCCAGACCGTGCTCTCCAGGAGGACCGAGTTCACCTTCGAGGGCGACTCCCTCGAGATGTACAGGGCGCTCAGGAGTCTCAACCCGTCCCCCTACCTTTTCAACCTGGACTTCGGAGCGGTCAAGCTCCTGGGGTCGTCCCCAGAGATGCTCGTCAGACTTGAGGGCGAGAAGCTCACGACCCGCCCGCTTGCCGGGACCCGGCCCAGGGCAAGCGACCCCGAGGAAGACGAGAAGCTCAAGCTCGAGATGCTCCTGGACGAGAAGGAAAGGGCGGAGCACCTGATGCTGGTGGACCTCCACAGGAACGACATGGGG
>DUGQ01000117.1 GCA_013331315.1 Thermoplasmata archaeon | reverse complement strand
AAAGGAGATCAGGACTGACGGCCCGTACAAGATGACAATCGAGCTTGGCGTTCCGTTCGCACCGTTCGTGGGCGCCATAACGACCATCCCGATCATACCGAAGTACTACTGGGAGCCGCACGAGCTCGGAGGCGACCCGACCAAGTGGAGCAACGCGTTGCCTGTCGGGTCCGGACCGTTCTGGTACGGGTTGGACGGCACGCCGAAGACCGGCGAGTACCCTCTCTACAGGAACCCCAACTGGCACCATGAGATCAACAGGGGCTGGCAGATCCACGTGGACACGCTGGTCTTCAGGGGCTACACCGATCCCAACACCGCTTGGACTGCGCTCAAGATCGGCGACATCGACTGCATGATGTATGTGCCCCCAGCCTCGTTCAACACCGAACTCCCGGGTCTCGGGCCGGGCATATACGGATTCGCCCAGAGCACGGGCTTCGTGTACGAGTTCAACTGTAACCAGATGACCGATGAGCTGAGAGATGAGCTGGGCTGGTCTGGAACGAACAACCCGATACTGCTCGACTGGGACGTCAGGAAGGCGCTTGCCATGTGCATCGACAAGGAGACCTTCATCGAGGATGTGGTCGACGGCCAGGGCACATACGCTGACTCGCTGATTCCGGACGTGAACCCGTGGTATCACAGGTACGACGGCCCTGAGCTGGTGGACTTCGACCCTGCAGCCGCAAGGGCCTACCTGATTGAGCATGGGTGGAAGTACGACGCTGCCGGAAACGATGCCAAGGCTGATCAGGTGCCCCTGTACGGGTATTACGGCGATCCAGCGACGCTCGAGCCACTGAGCTTCGAGTTCCTCACCCTCAAGGACTCCCCGGAGTGGGAGATCGGGGCGAACCTGATCGTCAACTGGACCAAGGCCGCGGGCGTGGAGCTCGACCTCAAGATCATAATGTCGGGTCAGATGAACTCCAAGTGGTACACCGCGGACTACGACACGTGGCTCTGGGACTGGATATTCACGCCGATGTCCGACCCGTCCACCGATGTGTTGTCGGTTCTGACCACGATGGAGATCGGGAGCTGGAGTGACGTCTTCATGTCCGAGCCCGAGTTCGACAACCTGTACAACCAGTCCCTCAGGGCGATGGATGTCGAGCTGAGGAAGGCCATCGTGAATGAGATGCAGGACTTCGCATACGAGCACTTCAGCTGCCAGTGCATCGCCTATAGGAAGGAGCTCTACGCGGTCAGCACTGAGCGGTGGACCGGCTACGGCGACTGGGAGGACTACTTCATGCTGATGCCCGACCAGGCCTTCCCGTACCTGTGGATGATGATCTCGCCGTTCGGAAACGACTGGGATGACCCACCGGCACCCAACCTCGCACCTGAGATAACCAGTGTCACGCAGAACCCCGAAGGTTATGTCAACGAGGCGATAACCTTCTCGGCGGGCGCCACGGATGACTCGGACCTCGTCTACAAGTGGTGGTGGGGCGACGGGACAAGCACGGACTGGCTGTCCTCGCCTGGCACGGACCACACCTACACTCAGGACGGGTACTACACGGTCTACTTCGCCGCGAAGGAGGTCGGCTCACCGGATGAGTACAGCAACTGGACGAGGGTGACGGCAAAGGTGATAGACATCAGCAACACCGCGCCGCACTCCTTGGACTTCGACTTCTCACCAACGAACCCCGACACAGGTGACGTTGTTACGTTCAGTGGCACTGCGGAGGACGCGAATGGAGACAACCTCAACTACAGCTGGTCATTCGGAGACCTGTACACCGCGAGAGGACAAGACGTGACCCATCAGTTCACGACGGCAGGGACATACACTGTAACGATGTATGTCACTGACGACCACGTGGGTACGGAGCCGAGACCTGTCTCGACGAGCAAGTTGATTGCCGTTGGAGGCAACTCGCCGCCGACCATCGACGTGCCTGACTTCTCCGACGTGAAGACCAACGTTCCGTACGACTTCACCGTGACGGCTTCCGACCCTGACAGCGACCCGTTGACCTACACATGGGACTGGGATGACGGAAGCGAGCTGGAGAAGACAATGGTTCCGACAGCGACGCACACCTACACACAGCAGAGCGTGTTCACACTGGAGGTCTTCGCTGACGATGGAACACATGTCAATGGGCACAACGTCTCCGACACAGGCACCGTGACGGTGATGTCGGAGGACAACGTAGCGCCCGTCATCGTGAAGTTCGAGGCGAGCAAGACCGACCCGTACACCGGCGAGACGATAACCTTCATCGGGAACGCGACCGACGCGGAGGGTGACGCTTTGAAGTTCACCTTCGCATTCGGTGACGGCACATATGCGGTCTTCAACAACCCGGCGACGGACCCAGACACAGAAGTGTCGTTCACGACCACCCACGCGTACAGCTCCGCGACACCGATGTCCGCGCGTCTGTACGTGCATGATGGCCAGGACAACACGAGCTCTAGCGTGGTCAGCATCACCCCGGTCGCGAACGCCGAGCCAGTGGTTCCAGTCCTGGAGGACAGGGATGTACTGGTGAACACGACAGTGACGTTCTCGACGACCGCCTATGATCCCGATGGAGACGACATCGTGATCACGTGGGACTTCGGCGACGGCTCGCCGATGGAGACAGGCGACACCGTTACGCACATGTACACACTCCCAGCGGAGGATCTGGTGTATCGTGTTTACGTCGATGACGGCCACTCCCACAACGTGACGAAGGCCGCGGTCATAAACGTCCTCTCCGGCGTCAACCTGGCGCCAGAGGTAGATGAGTTGGTCAACAAGACCGCGTTGGTGCTGGAAGTTGTGGAGTTCACTGCCACAGCCACAGACCCCAACGAGGATGTGCTGACGTACACCTGGGACTTCGGCGATGAGAGCGACCTCGAGGTGGGCCAGACGGTCGAGCACGCGTACGATGCCGTGGGTGAGTACACCTTCACCGTGTATGTCGACGACGGCGAGTTCAACGAGAGCTCGTCGGCGACGATGACGGTGACTGCGAGTGAGCCGCCAGTGGCTGACGCTGGAGCCAACCAGACTGTCGCGGTCGGCGACGACGTGACCTTCAGCGGCGCAGGCTCAACGGACGATGTTGAGATTGTGAACTACACGTGGACGTTCACATACGATGGCGACCCTGTGACGCTCTATGACGTGAGCGCGGAGTTCACCTTCGACATCGCCGGTGAGTACGAAGTCACGCTCACCGTGACGGACGCCGAGGACCAGACCGACACGGACACGATGACGGTAACGGTCGAAGAGGAGGACGGAGGCGACGAGGACGATGAGAAGTCGTTCCTCGAGGCCTACGGTCTACCGCTGGGCATATTGATCGCCCTGCTCATCGTGGCGCTCGTACTGTTCTTCGTCATGAAGGGCAGGAAGGGCGGCAAGTCCGCGTCATCGGTCGAGGTCGAGGGCCTGTCCGCAGGTGAGCCGGAAGAGCCTGGCCCCCCGGCGGACGAGCAGTCGCCTCCGTAGTCGGAGACGTCGACAGACGTGATCAAAACCCCTTCACAGAAACCCTTTCATTATTCTTCATTTCCAGATGATGAGCTTCGCCGCCACGGAGTGCCGTCGAAAACGGTTAAGTTCCCCAGGTCCGATACGGAGGACGGATGAACCGGCTGGTCGCATTGGCTGCGCAGGTCGCTCTATGTTGCGCGTCCTTCGTCGCGGACTATTACTACCCGAACACGTACCTCGAGATGTCCTTCTACACCTTTCTGGCGCTCGCGATCGTCTACTTCGTGTTCAGGATAGCCCTCGAACAGACCATCCTGAGGACGATAAAGGACGCCAAGACGCGGTACTCGATAAGGAAAGCCATCTCCATAGTCTATGTACTCGTGTTCATCCTCGTGCTGATCAGGATTTGGGTCGAGGACTCCGAGGCGCTTCTCGTCTCCTATGGTTTGATCGGCGCGGGTCTCGCAATAGCCCTCCAGGACGTCTTCAAGAATTTCGCTGGGGGCATTCTCGTGTTCGCCACCGGGACATATCGGGTGGGTGACAGAGTCGAGATCGACTCCAAGTTCGGCGATGTCATAGACATCGGGCTCATGTACACGACCCTCCTCGAGATCCGGGAGTGGGTGGAGGGCGACCAGGCGACCGGCAGGCTCACGATCGTGCCGAACGGAAGGGTGATATCCGGGGTCGTGCAGAACTACACCAAGGATCACAGTTTCATATGGGACGAGATCGAGATCCCGATAACCTACGACAGCGATTGGAAGTACGCGATCGAGAAGTTCTCCTCCGTGATAGAGTCAGAGACCCTCGAGCTGACCAAGCACGCGGAGAAGGACCTGGCGAACATAATGGCGAGGTACTACCTGCCGAAGCGAGAGGCGGAGCCGGCGATATATCTCACCTTGACGGACAACTGGATCAACCTGAGCGTCAGGTACATCGCCCTCGTTCGTGAGAGGCGGGCGCTAAGGGACAGGGTATACAGGCATCTGCTCGCTGAGGTGAACGCCTCGGGCGGTCGCGTGAAGATAGCCTCGGAGACGTTGGCCATAACTGAGTTCCCTTCGGGCGTTCCTGAGAGGGGTGGCAGCTGAGGGCCGGTCAGTAGCGTCTTCGAGCCCTAGTTTATCAACGCAAAGAAGCCCATTCAGGTAGGACGCTCTTGACCGCTTCTGCGTTGGGCGTCAGTGAGGGAGGAATATGAGAACGAGGGCAAGCTGACCGGTGTTTCCATCGTGCAGCTCGAGAACTCGTTCGACTTGATGTGGACCGCGTTGGACGACGCCAACGGGCAGATAGACGACCTGATGGCCGGGCTCTGAGCCCGGCCGGCAAACCCTTTCATGGCCATCTTCTTCTTAGCATCAGAGAAGGGGTCCGTGCTCCCGCCGGGATTCGAACCCNNGGCCGCTGCCCCGCCTATGGTCTGTCTGTATTTAATTATTCCCGGATTGCCGAACGGTCCACTGGCAGCCGGCGAGCCAAAGGGTTTAAGGCCGACTCTGGGGATTCGTTCCTGCATGGAGAAGCCGAAGGGCAAGCCCACGGTCGCCGAGGTAACGAGGAAGTACATCGATCGTCACCCGAGCATCCGTGACTGCATAAGCAAGGACCTCGTGAACTACTCATCACTAGCGCGCCTGATTATGAGCGAGACGGGGGTGAAGCACGAGGAGGCCGTCCTGGCCGCGAGCAGGAGGTATGCCGCGAAGCTCTCGAAGACGGACTACGAGGGCGCGATAATGGACGTTTTCGAGCAGAGCCGACTCGAGCTCAAGACCCGCATATGCATCGTCGTGGCGAAGAACGACTGGATCGTGCTGAAGAACCTCGAGGAGGTCGTCAGGAGGATCCTGTCCGAGAAGAGCATAATGCAGGTGATGCAGAGCGCGAACGGCATAACCGTGGTCTCGGAGGACAAGCACCTGCCGAGCATCACGAAGGCGATAGGTCAGGACTACATAATCAGCATCAAGCAGAACCTGGCTGAGATAACGGTCAAGAGCCCCCCGAGGATCGAGGAGACCCCCGGGGCGTTCGTGTACATCATTTCGATGCTCTCGGAACAGGGCATCAACCTCCTCGAGGCGATGAGCTGCTACACCGACACGATATTCGTCGTGAGCCGGGACGACATGATGCGCGCCTTCGACATACTCTCTGCGTGTATAGAGGAGAGCGCGGTATCCAACAACGACGTTTGACCGCTCACCCTAGCAGGTCGTCCACCGCAGCGACCTCCTCTCTCATCCTCTCGGTCAACGCTTCTGTCTGTTGCAGTCTCGAGATGGCCTTCTCCATCTGCTTCGTGACCGCTCCGGGCGAGGTCCCGCCCTCGGCCGAGCGTCTGCCGACCGCGTTCTCCAACGTAAGGAACTCGAGGTCGTCGACCTCGAGCTTCTTGATGTGCGTCGTAAGCTTCTCCAGCGCGAGCTCCTTGAACCGCTTCTCGTCCCCTCCCGACTGCTCTGCCAGGTCTTTCACCAACCCGTGGGCCGTCCTGAACGGCATACCACGGGTTGTGAGGAAGTCGGCGAGATCGGTCGCGGTCATCAACCCAATCTCGGCCGACTCCCTCATCCTCGCCTTGTCGAACTCCAATTCTGCAAGGAAGGGTGTGAGGGCATGGAGCGAGGCCCCAACGGTGTCGAAAACATCGAAGAGGTTCTCCTTGTCTTCCTGCAGGTCGCGGTTGTACGCGAGGGGAAGAGATTTCAGCAAGGCGAGGATCGTGACGAGCCCGCCCAGGGCCCTGCCCGATTTGGCCCTTACGAGCTCGGGGATGTCGGGGTTCCTCTTCTGCGGCATCATGCTCGAGCCGCCCGAGAGGTTATGTGGAAGCTTCACGAACCTGAACTCGCTTGAGGACCACAGTATGAGCTCCTCGCACAGCGACGACAGGTGCATGGCGAGCAGCGACGCTGCGAAGGCCCCTTCGGCGACGAAGTCCCTGTCGGAGACTGCGTCGAGGGAGTTCTCCGTGACGTCCCTCATGCGGAGGGACTTCATGCCGGCAGACCGGTCGAGCGGGAAGGCCGTGCCCGCGAGGGCCCCCGCCCCCAGAGGCGAGACGTTCGTCCGCCAGTAACACGCGCCGAGGCGGTCTATGTCCCGCTGGAGCTTCCAGAAGTACGACATGAGATGGTGAGAGAGCAGCACTGGCTGCCCGTGCTGGAGGTGCGTGTACCCGGGGAGGATGGCATCGCCGTCCCTGCTCGAGATGTCCATCAGCGTCCTCTGCAGGTCGAGCGCCATCTCGGTCAGCGCCATCAGGCCCTCCCTCGTGTACAGCCTCATGTCGAGCGCGACCTGGTCGTTCCGGCTCCTGCCGGTGTGCAGCCGCGCCCCCGCGTCCCCGACACGGTCGGTCAGCTCCTTCTCGATCGCCATGTGAACGTCCTCTGCGGACGTGGAGAACACGAGCTTCCCCGACCTGACATCGGACGCGATGGCCTTCAGGCCGCCGACGATCCGCTCATGGTCGCCTCGGGTGATGACGTCCGCCTGTGCGAGCATCCCCGCATGGGCGATGCTTCCCGCTATGTCGTATCTCCACAGCCTGCTGTCGAATGCGACAGAGGATGTGAACTCGAGGAACACATCATTTACAGACGCTTGACTGTTCCTCACTGACCGCGATCTCATTCATCACACCGTTCCCGTTCTTGGCCGCTCCAGCGAGGCTCGCCACCTTCAGTGGCAGCCCCCATACGTAGATGAAACCCTTCGCGGCCGAATGGTCGAACTCGTCGCCCTTCTCGTATGT
>DUGQ01000244.1 GCA_013331315.1 Thermoplasmata archaeon | reverse complement strand
TCACGAGCTCGACCTCGTCGAGCATCGGCTCCACGGCCTCGACCGGGGTTCCGGGGTTCACGGCGAGACCCCGCACGAGACCCCGCTCCGCGCCGTTCGCGTTCTCCATGCCGCCGAGCTCCTGGAGCACGCGGTGGACATGGCGGTCGGCCTCGACGTGAACGCTCACGATGTCCGCCCCTGCCTTCACGAAGTCGCTCAGCCTCGCCAGGGGATCCGTGATCATGAGGTGCACGTCCTTCACGAGCGGCGTCTTCACGGCTTTCACGATGGGCGGGCCGATCGTGAGCATGGGGCAGAAGCAGCCGTCCATCACGTCGAAGTGGACGAGCTGCGCGCCGCTCGTCTCGAGCAGCGCGATCTGCGAGCCGAGCACGCCCAGTATGATGAGCGCCACGCCTATGACCCTGAAGTCGACAATGCTGGTCGGTCCGAAGAAGTCCGCTGCGCTTGTCGCCTTCGCCGGCTTCGCCCTGGCGGGCTTGGGCTTGGCCTTGGCGGGCTTCGCCTTCGCGGGTTTCGCCTTCGGGGCGGCGGCCTTCGCGGGCACGCGCTTCTCCTCGATCTCGATTATCTCCTCGACCTCTTCCTCCTCGAACTCAGCGCCGCAGTTCGGGCAGGATGCGAGCGTGAGACTGGATACCTTGCCACACACGGGACAGGCCGCGCCCTCGTCATCGGAGACCTCCACGACGTCGACCTCCTCGGCGAACTCCTCTTCCTCCTCGAACTCAGCGCCGCAGTGAGGGCAGCAGGAGATCTCGAGGCTCACTATCTTGGCGCACACGGGACAGGCCGCGCCCTCGTCCTCGGAGAGTTCCTCGGCGGCGACCTCTCCTTCCTCCTCGAACTCGGCGCCGCAGTGAGGGCACGACGAGACATCAAGGCTGACGAGCTTCCCGCACACAGGGCACGCGGCTTCTTCCTCTTCGTACTTCGGACACAATGAAACCACCTCAACGGGGGTGTGGATGGCGAGTGAGTTAGCTATTGGATTCGCTCTTTAAAAACCTTGCTCAGGCGCGCGTGCGTGCCAGTGAGCGCGGTGAAATAGAGTACTGACTGTATCATTCCCGCGCGCGCCTGGGCAAACAAATATATCCGTTAACCCTTACCGCACGATTTGAGGGACAGACATTGGCTGACTTCGCGGAAAGTCTGGACCGACTGATGGGCACCCTGGAGACACACAACGGCCAGAGGGCGGCGATTTGCGCGTATTCCGTCTTCGCCACGGTCGTTCTCCTGCTGTATCCAGGCACCGCTGCAGCCCTGGTCTTCGGCATTCCATACCTGTTCTTCATCCCGGGCTTCGCTGTCGTCAGGCTCTTCTTCTGGAGGGGCACCTCCATCGAGGCGAAGTTCGTCCTGAGCCTCGGGCTCAGCATACTGGCGGTCATACTCCTGGGCCTGCTGCTCGTGCTCACGCCGATCGGATTGAACTCGGACACCACGAGGGCCTCGATGATACTCTTCTCGCTCGGCGCGGTCGCGCTCGAGACCTTCCTACTCCCCGCCAGCAGGTGGGACGACGAGCCCGAGAAGGGTCCGCCCGCCGAGACGAGGGTCAGGGAGGAGCCGTTCAAGGTCGACAAGGTAGTCGCCGCCATGCTCGGAACGGCCCTCGTCGTGTCGGCGGTGTGCCTCGGGCTGATCATCACCGCGGAGTACCCCTCGACGACATACTACGCCATGACCGACGAGTCCGGGAGCGCCATCATCGAGACGACCTATGTCGTCGGGACGAACGTGACGCTCCTGATCGAGATGCACAACGGCGAGGACGGCCCGAGGGCGTTCTCGTTGCACGCGTTCGGGGCGAACAACACGACCTCTTTCGGGGAGCAGTGGTTCAACGACACGCTCGAGAGGGGGGAGACATGGAACGTCAGCGTGACGTTCAACCTGGAGACCGAGGGCGTGTTCAGGCTCGTGTTCATGCTCTACATCCAGGAGGAAGGGGAGGAGGCGTACCTGTACAGCGAGAACCCCGTCAAGCTCTGGATCGAGGTCGTCGACTCGTGAGGTCAGCCCTCGCCCAGAAGTTCTTCTATGCTCTGCTCCGGCAACGGCTCCGGCTCGAGCTTCTTAATCGACGCTATCGGCGTCTCTCTCGCGGCGACCTCTGCTGACACGAACGCGCTGCAGACGCTTATCGCAACGGCCGCCACTGCGGTGAGCAAGAGCAAGGACGCGTCAACCGTGATCGACAGTTGATGCCCGAAGACGAAGAATGCACCCGACCCGGAAAGCCAGACAGTGACCGCCAGCCCCAGGGCGATGCCGACCATGGCGCCTATCAACCCGTACCCGAGCGCCTGCGGGAGGACCATGTGGCGTATCTGCGAGTTCGACGCGCCTATCGTCCGCAGTATCCCCAGCCGGCCCCGGCTCTCGTGTATCTCCTTCGCGAACACGGCCGATATGGCGAGAGAGGCGAGCAGGGCGGACACGGCGCCTATCGAGAAGAGCGCGACCGCAACGTTCCCCTCCGATATCTTCGCGGCCTGATAGATCGGGATGGAGGAGCTCGACGACAGCACGCCCGAGCCGCCGTACCGTACGACCAGCTGCACCAGGTCGGGCTCGTCGGCGTACCAAGGCTCGACCGCGATCTCGTGCGAGAAGGCGCCCAACTGGACGGTGTGGACGCCTACTGAGAGCACGTCGAGCGTCACGGACACGGACTTGACCTCTGCGGGGCCGAGGGATATCTCCACCGTCGCGTATGTCCGCGAGTCGAGCAGCAGAGGCGTCGTGTAGGTCCCGGGTACGGCGCCTGTGTTCTCGAAGGTCGTTGTAGCGACGATGGACTCAGACTCGACTATCGATATCGGGGACACGCTGAAAGAGCGCACGACGGGCAGGAACTGGTCTGGGAATGCCGACAGATCCACGACCTCGACCGACTTCGTGCCAGCGTCGTAACCCTCGAGCTCCGCGATGAGTATACAGACGCCCGAGGTCGTCATGGTCAGTTGCACCTCGCCGGAGCCGTCTGCCTTTGCCTCCCCTGAGTCCCCGTCCACCGAGTACTGAACGGTCGCGCCGACGGCCGGGCGTCCGTCGTGCTTCCTCGCAGTCGCGGTGAACGGCTCGCCCACGATGGTCCTCGAAGGGGCGGAAACGGTGAGGTACGGGTCGACCACCGAGACGTCAACAGAGGTCGAGACAGGGAAGTCCCCGGAGATGGAGACATCGAGTGTTCGGTGGCCCGTCGAGGCGAATGAGACGTTGCGTGATAGGGAGGCTGTCGACCCAGGCATCAACGAGGTCGAGTATTCGTCCAGGACCGTCCCGCCGTCTGATATCAGGACGGTCACTCCGCCCTCCTGCGAACCCCAGTTGCGGACCGACATGGTGATCGAGAAGACCTCTCCCGCGACGACGGTCGTCGTCTGCGGTTGCACGTCGAAGAGCACGAACCTGGGGGTGTCGGGTGAAAGCACCTTCGCGAGCCACTCAGAGTTGTCCGTCGACACTGATATCACTGAGGCCATATCGTCCGGCGTGCCCGTGAGGTGCCTCGCGACGTCGAGCGAGACCAACAGCTCGTCGTCCAGGTACGAGCCTGTCTCGAACCATCCGTCCACTTCGACAAGGGCCATCCTAGACGCGTAGCTGCCCGTGAGAGGCAGCACGGCAGGGACTTCGATACCGACTCTGTCGAGCAGGCGGGCGCCGATCAACGCTCTCGTGGAGATGACCTGTTCAGGGGAGACCCGGATGTCGAAGGCCGGGGGAGTGTACAGGTTCTCCGGGAACTCCGCCGGGTCCATGCCCCTCACCACGAACGAGTGGCCGTTCCATGTGGAGAAGGCGAGGATCTCCGGCCATGCACTGGTCACGTTCTCCACCGACATGAGAGATGCCGCGAGCCCGACCTCTACTCGGCTGGAGAATATCGTCGGGGCGTCAGGGGACATCACGACGAAGTCACCTGATGACGAGAAGGCGGCCGGGGCGGAGTACAACCCGGAGAGTATCGACGCCGTGGACGCGAATATCATGATTGCGAGCATGACAACGACCACGACCCTCGCGCGGATGATCAGAATCGTCTCACCTCCTTCAGGTCCTCGACCGGGGAGGTGAAGGTGCTCCTGAGTGCCGGGATCAAGGTGCCCACCAGCCCAGCGGCGAGCGTGGCCGAGTACGCGATTAGCAGGAGGCTCTCCTCGATCTCTATCACGAAGACGGACGTGAAGATGTGTGAGGCCGCGGTCGCGATACCGTAGGAGAGTATGATCCCGAGTGCCAGCCCAAGGGCGGCGCCCCAGGCGGTGATGAGCAGCGCGTTCGTCAGGAGATAGGAGAACAGTCGCTTCCGTCCGGCTCCTATCGTCTTGAGTATGCCTATCTCTCGCCTCCTATCCGCCACTTCGGATCCCAGGAAGCTGTAGACGAGCACCCCCACAACGACCGAGGATGGCATCAGCACGAGCAGTGCGTCGGTACGTATCTCCTCCATGCCGGACTCGAGGAACTCGAGTATCGCGATCATCGGCTGCACGACGAAGCCCCCGTCCCGTAGGGCCGATGCCTGCTCCGCAGTGGGGTCTGCCACGATGGCGAAGTTCCACTCCCCCTCGCCGGCGCTGACCACAGACCTCATGAGTTCCTCGCTGCACAGGAGCCAATCGGACGGGAACATCGAAGAGGAGAACTTGCCCACCACCGTGGCAGAGACCAAGGGATCCGACGATAGAGCGACCGACCCCGCGAGTTCAAGGTCCTGACCTGCGAGGGCTTCGTCCCCTTCGACGAAGAAGGCCTCTGGGAGGACTCCATCGACGTCCACCACGCAGAAGGCAATGGTCTCCAGGTATCCTGGCTCGACCAATATGGACCTGAACAGGCCGAACGCGACGTCATCGACGGATGACAGGACCTCGTCCTCGTCGAACGTTCCGGGGAAAGTCCCGGTCTGCCGCGTCACGAGGTAGTACTCGGACGAGAAGTTGTCCATGAGGGTGTCCATGGACGATTGAAGGCCAGCTGCGACGGAGAAGCTCGCGACGATGAACATCGTGCACAGGGCGATCATCCAGCTGGTGGACCTCGCCCGTGACGTGTACTTGAACAACGGGAGGGAGCGCATCGGCCTCGTCGGAAGATTACAATGAACCGATAAGATACCTTCTAGGGACGACCCTCACCGCGCGGAATCGGCCACCAGCGAGACCAGCTCCGCCACCTTCATGTCGATGCCTGCCCGCTTCGCCCCGTGAGTCAGGTTGGTGACGCAGAAAGGACACGCCGAGACGAGCATCTCGGCCCCCGCGTCCATGGCCTCCTGAACCCTGAGGGAGGCGATGAGCTCAGCGCGGTCGTTGAACTGTATCTTGAAACCTCCTCCCGCGCCACAGCATTGCGAGTCCAGCCTGTTCCTCGGTAGTTCGATGTAGGCGGAGTCGGGGAACGCGCGGAGTATCCTCCTCGGCTCCTCGAATATCCCGAAGTGCCTTCCGATGTGGCAGGGGTCGTGATANNTACAGCTCGAAGTCGTGCTTGCCAGCGTAGATCGGGTAGTTGTGGCTCAGGGTCATGAAGCACCCCGCGCAAGCGGTCACCACGGTCCTCGCCCCGCGCTTCTCTATCTCACCCAGGTTGTGCTTCACGAGCCCGTCATTCTGGTCGGTCACGACATCGGTCTGTCCCGTCCGTATCAGGGGCGAGCCGCAGCACCACTCGTCCGCGCCGAGTATGTCGTAGTCCACGCCCGCGGCGTCCAGCACACGCACCGTGTCCTGGGCGATCCTCTGTTGCCTGTAGCTCGCGGTGCACCCGGTGAAGAACAGGACCTCGGGGTTCCGGGACCTCTTGGCGTCCTTCGGTATCCAGTCGCCCCTGCGCTCGTGCGGCTCGTCGTACGGGTTGTGCTTCGCTATCACCCTCGCGCGAAGGGCCCTGTGCCTGTCGAGCGGGCCGACGCCGTTCCTCACGAACCACTCCTTGAGCTGCTCCCACCGGTCGTTGAACTTGATCTCCACATGACACGCTATCTGGCAGTAACCGCACGCGGTGCAGTTGTACACCCGTTCCACGAACTCGTCGGATATCCTCGCCCTGTCGCCCGTCAACCGCCCGATGAGGCCGGGGTGGGCGTACTTCTTGACGTGGTACATCTTACCGCGAACGCGGTCGGACTCCCATTCCAGGCCGGGCACGAGCTGTATCGGACACACGAAGTTGCAGTAGCCGCACTGGAGGCACGTATGGGCGTCCCGCTCGACCTCATCAGGAAGCCTGCGAACAGCTAGTCTGCTCTCCTTCGCCATTCCTCGATGACACTCCGGACGCTGAAAGGCGTCGGGCGGCCTATAGCTTCTCCCCTGTCGGTCATGCCTTTCCCGAAGCCCACGGATGTCGACATTCGACACGCCCCCTCTCAGGGGGAGTCAGTACGCGCCCAAACCCATAAGTAACACGCGCCAAATGACGGTCCGGGGGGACAGCTTGAGGCACAGGACAACGGCGAGCACTTGCATCGCCCTGTTGATCATCGTGAGCGCCGTCTCCTGCGTGGGGGCGTTCGCAGGGGCGGAGGACGACGGAGTCGCGGATTGGACGATAATGGTCTACGTCGCTGGGGACAACGACTTGGAGGGCATGGCCCCGGTGAACCTCGACGAGCTCGAGGGGGCGTGTCCGTCGGAGGACGTGAACGTCATCATGCTGATCGACACACTGACATTGCTGGAGGGGACGCACTGGTTCTTCGTGAACGACGGCGACGACCACTGGGACCCGGTCAGCGGGATCTTCCAGTGCGACTGTCACGACGTCGATGGTGGATGCCCGGGCGAGCTCAACATGGGCGAGGCCGCGACGCTCGACTACTTCATCACCAAGTAGGTGACGTACGCCCCAGCGGACAACTACATGCTCGTCCTCTGGGACCACGGCGCGAGCTGGTACGGCATCTGCTGGGACGACAGTTCAGTGCTCCCTGACGGGGAGGCGGACTGCCTGCAGATGCACGAGATCGCCGACGCGCTCGCATCGAGCTGTGACGGACTGCCAGGTGGCAAGCTGCAGATCCTGGGCTTCGACGCGTGCCTGATGGCGGGGATAGAGGTCGCGTACGAGTTCCGTTCATACGCGGAGTACATGGTTGCCGCGGTGACGACCATCCCGCGCGAGGGATGGGCGTACGACGTCGTCGTGAACGAGATGGACGCCATGGACGAGCCTTCGCCGCTTGAGGTGGGCACCCTCATCGTCGACACCTACATCGAGAAGTTCTCGCCGTGTGCTGGAGGCGGCATCGGCGGATACCCGTACGCGTCCCTCTCGGTCATCGACATGTCGAAGATGGACGCCCTGATCGAGGAGGGCATGCAACCGTTCTCCACGGCCTTGCTGGGACATGTGAGCGAGGGGGCGCGGAAGGGATACGTGCAATCGGCCGAGGCGTGCACCCCGCAGATACAGTACCTGGGCGAGCTCGACCCGTTCATAGACCTCGGGCTGTTCGCAGAGGCGATATCGGTCCGATACACGGACATGGCCGACACGTGCGACGACGTGGTCGACCTCGTCGGAGAGGCGGTCGTGTACTTCGACTATGTCACGTCCGACTCGGGCGGGTGCATGGTGACTACGGGCATGAGCATCTGGTACACCTGCAGCTGGAGCCACCTGCACGACTACGGCGGGCTGGAGGACTACTCGACGCTCGACTTCGGCCAGGACACCGACTGGGACGAGTTCCTCACGGCGCTTTCAGAGCAGCCGCTGTACGCGTGACCTATCCTGTCTTGGCGATCGATCATCCGAGGGTCGGCAGCTTCCGAGCTCAGCCGACCTGCAGGTCCTTCTCGCCTTCCCACAGGCCGTGTATGTTGCAGAGCGATACGGCGTAGAGCCTGCCCGGCTTCTTGGTCTTCATCGACATGACCGCGCCGCTGTGCGTGTACACCGATCCCGTGTCTGGCCCCTGGGCACCCTCCCCATGGGCCGCGAACTCGACCCTTCCGACCTGGTACGAGAACTTCTCCCCCTCAGGGTGGAAGTACAGCGCGACCCACCTTATGTGGTGCGCAGTCGTGTTCGGATGGGCAATCTCCTTGCCGACGGTGACCCTGACGTCGAATACCTCGTCCGCCGCGACCTTGTCCGGGCAGTCGATGACGGGCACGTGCTTCTCCGTCTTCCAGTCGGCCTTGCCTACATGCTCACCTATTGGCATCCTTCCAATCCTCCTTCAGCATCGACGATGATGCGGAAACACAGGCACTTCGAACGGCTCCCGGATTGATATGCTTTTCACCGTGCTCGGACGGTCGCCGTCACCGCGGCTTCGTCTTCCGGTCCAGCATCTTGGAGCGCTCGCGCCTGACGCTCTTCTCCACGGAGTCCAGCAACGTCGCCATCGTCCGATACAGGTCCCAGTCCGACGAGCTCGAGTAGTACATGTTGCTCTCGGTGCTCAGCCTCGCGCGCATGCTGTACTTGCGCGTCAGCCCGTCCCTCTCGTAGGACGTCACGTGCACGTTGAACACCCGGGGACGCTCCATCTTGTTGATGCGCCTGAGCCCCTTCCCCGCGAGCGAGTAGAGCGAGTCGTAAACGTCCGGATCCTCCACCTCGAACCCGGAAATCTGCACGAAAACCTGCTCGCGCTCCCTGAGGCCGAGCAGCTGCTCCATCATGTCCGACTGGTCGACCACTCCGACGAGCCTTCCATCATCGTCGACCACGAACAGGGTCGACAGACCCTTCGACGTCATCAGCTTCGCGACAGTCTTCAGCGTGTCGGCGGGCTTGACCGTCACGACGCTCCTCGTCATCACGCTCCCGACCTTGATGGCCGCGGGCACGCGGCTGTCGTAGACCTTCCTCGGGGGCTTCGGCGTGCGCGCGGGCATATCGGCCTTGGGCGCCCAGAGCGTCTTGAGGATCTCCGTCATGCCGACGACGCCCACGACCTTGTTCTTCGAGTCCACCACGGGCAGGGCCTTCTCGTTCAGCCCCTGCATGNNGCCCGGATTATGTCGGTCCTCGAGACGAACCCGATCATCTCGCCGCCCTTGACAACGGGCGCGCCACGTATCCCGGCCGACACGAGCGCCTCCGCGGCGTCGATGACGCTGTTGTCCCCGTCCAGGCGGGGGCACGGCAGCATGACGCTGTCGACCTTCGCCGTGATGGGCACGCTCCTCCGCTGGACGAACGAGGTGTAGCTCACGAGCCCCACGATGGACTTGCCGTCCATGACCGGCAGCTCGCGCACCTTGCGCCTCCTCATGAGCGCGATCGCGTCGGATACCGTCGCGCCCGACTGTATGACAGCGGGCTTCTCCGTGATTATCTCCCTGAGCTTCAGCGACTCCGTCCTCATTCCCGCCTGTTCCCCCGCCCCATTCCTATGAGACGCCTCGTATTTACAACGTCCCTCCGCGGTCCCCGCGAGGGGTCGCGACTAGTTTGCCAAATAATGTTCGAGCGCAGGCTATATGCGCTGCATCCATGAATCAAAAAGAGATGGCCAAAGGGCCGAACGCGGGCGCCTCGAAAGGCCGAGGGCCCCAGCATTAGCTCATATCCTTCTGATGTAGAGCTTGTCCCCTTTGATGCGGGCCTCTTCCGAAATGGCCCTCAGCTTCGGTATGTTCATGGTGCCGCACCTGCCGCACTTCACCATGGTGTTGGCCTCCTCGTCGGAGGAGGACATTCCAAGGGAGGCGCCGCAGGACTTGCACTTCGCGATTATGGGGTATTCCTTCGCGTCCTTGCTCATCGCATTCCTCCTCGGTATTATATCAGCGTGCGGGCGACGGATAGAGTTGTCGACTGATTCTTGGCAGAACCAGGGGCCATCTGCAATGACGGCGGCAGGCTGGCGAGGCATCAGTAACCTTCATTAAAGACATGCACATACACGTGCTCGCGAAGGGCATTGTTTTACCGTTTCCAGCCTGCCAATCCAGGAAACGGCACCTGAGAGGTGCTGAGGCATGGCGGAACGCGGACGACTCGACAAGACGGGACTGCTGTTGGAGAGCCTCGCCCCGTACCGGAGCCGGACCAGGGAGCGGCTCCATCCGTTGACGCTCGCCGATTCCGCCCTGATGGTCATAGACATGCAGCGGTACTTCCTGGACGAGGGTTCGCATGCGTTCCTGGACGGGGCGTCCGAGGTCAAGGACAACGCGAAGAGGCTGGTCGAGCTGTACCGAAGAGAGAGCCTGCCGATCGTCTTCACGCGCCACGCGCTGAAGGACGACGACGAGGCAGGTATCATGGACACCTGGTGGGGAGGAACCATCAGCGACGGGGACCCTACGGCCGAGATCGTTGACGAGCTGAAGCCCTTGGAGAACGAGCACGTCATCAGGAAGACCAGGTACAGCGCGTTCATCGACACGGATCTCGAGGACTACCTCGCCTCGAAGGGCGTGAGGCGGCTGGTCGTGACAGGAGTGGTGACGCATCTATGCTGCGAATCGACCGCGAGGGAGGCGTTCATGCGCGACTTCGAGGTGTTCTTCGTCGTGGACGCCACCTCATCGGGAGACGATGATCTACACCTGTCGAGCTTGAGGTGCCTCACGGACGGGTTCGCGATACCAGTGACGACTGAGGAGGTGGTCCAGCGCGCGAAGAGGTGAACGTCGTGATCGTGGGTGCTGGGCCTGCGGGCTCCGCGGCGGCAATGTTCCTGAAGCGCGCTGGTCTGGAACCCTTACTCCTCGAGGAGGGGCCGGTTGGCGGGCTTCTCAGAGAGGCCAACCTGGTGGAGAACTACCCCGGATTCCCGGACGGCATAGGGGGCGACGAACTCGCGGACCTGATCGGGAGACAGCTCTCGAGGCTGGACGTGCGTATCGAGAGGAGGATCGCCGTGAGCATCGAGGGGGACGCTGACGAAGGATTCNNGCGTTCGACTACGCCCTCAACTTGAAGGAGCGGGGGGCTTCTCCGTTCATCGTGATGCGGTCCGCCCCCACCTGCCTGCCGCTCCTCCTCGAGAGGGCGGCCGCGCGGGGGATAGAGGTGAACGACGACTGCCTTCTAGAGAGGGTCGACGAGACCCCGCACGGCCTGGAGGTCGTCTGCTCGGGCAGGAAGCCGTTCAAGTGCAACCTCGTCGTGGTCGCGCATGGTCGCGAACCGCGACTCGAGGCGCTGTCGCCCGAGTTGATACAGAGCGTGAGAGGCTCCGGCGGAAGGTATCCGGAGACGACCACGGAGGGATTGTTCGTGGTCGGAGACGTCGTCAGGGGCAAGCGCAGACAGACGGCGATCGCCGCCGGGGACGGGGTGCACGCCGCCATGAAGGCGATCGAGTTCTTGAGAGGAAGAGGTGCGCGCGCATGAAGGTGATGGCTGAGTACGGACGGAACGACCTCGCGAAGGTGTACGTGGCCGACATGAGGGAGGA
>DUGQ01000151.1 GCA_013331315.1 Thermoplasmata archaeon | reverse complement strand
TACGTATCTGACGTTTCGCGCGCTTGGATACGTGCCCTGCGCGCGTCTGAGCAACCTTTTTATGCAGAGAGTCCAATAGCTAACCAGTACCATTGTGACACACCCGACACGAGGTGTCGTTATGTCTCCAAGGAAGGAAGCTGAAGAGGCCGCATGCCCCGTATGCGGAGAGATGGTGAGCCTCGAAGTGCCGTCGTGCCCGAGGTGCGGCGCCATCTTCGAGGAGGAAGAGGACACCCAACCCTACTATGAGGACGAAGGCGCCGAGTGCCCCGTCTGTGGGAAGATAGTCAGCCTCGAGGTTTCCTACTGCCCCCACTGCCAGGCCGAGTTCGAAGAGCACGAGGAGGCAGAGGCCGTCAGCGAGGAGGATGCCGCAGCGTGTCCGGTGTGCGGCAAGATGGTGAGCCTTACGGTCTCCGCCTGCCCCAATTGCGGCGCGGAGTTCGAGGAAGAGGAAGTAGAGGAGATCATCGAGGTCGAGGAGAGACTCGTACAGGAGAAGCCCAGGGCCAAGCCCAAGGCCAGGGCCAAAGAACCGGAGGCGGAGTTCGCCTTCGGCCTGACGACGAGCATAGTAGACTTCCGGGTGCTGGGGATTGCCCTGGTCCTGCTCGGCATCATGGGAGCACAGGTGGCCCTTCTGATCGATTGGTACTGGACCTGGGTCCCGCCAGTGGAGGACAACATCGGCTTGTTCGTCGCCCTTCCGATAGTGATCCTGATAGTCGGCCTGCTCGTGTTCATGCTCATCAAGAAGGCCATGTCCAGCGGGAAGAAGGTCCCGAAGAACGTCCCGGGCCTTTCGCTGTCGCTGTTCGTCTTCGGCATATTCGCGCTGATCGTCATACTGCTGTGGGACCCGATCAACTCCTCCCTCCAGGACGGTTCGGCAGGAGTCGCCGCTGGGTTCATAGTGGTGCTCGTGATAGGCATCGCGCTCGTGTTCATGGACATGCGCTCGGTCCGCTCTGGGTCCGCTGCGTAGCCGTTGACCCTGAATGGGATGGCACCTGCCAAAGGCAGGGCTTCCAAGTCTCTCACGGCGTCGATTGGCCAGCTGGCAAATAATTATATACCAATAACCCGATTAATTGGACTAGCGCAGAAGGGATGGAGCAGCTCGTGCTGTTGACGCGTCTGAGCATCCTTGCCATCTCTTCGGTGTTGCAGCAGAAAGGCGTTACGAGGAGAGTGAGGCTCGCATGGATAGGAAGATAATCGGTATCATGCTGGCGTTGGTANNTGGGATTCAAGAAGAGCGGTGGGTTCACGAGCTTGTTCGACGACCTTGAGTACTCTGGAGACCTGACCTATCGCCAGGAGCTGGAGATACCGGACGGCTGGGAGGAAGACGACGTCAAGACTGTAAGCGACATGATAGTAGACATGCACTACTACAGGCACACGGTCTCGATGACGACTGTGTATGTCACGACGCTCTACTTCGTGTACCTCGGAGAGAAGTGGAACAGCCCCGCGGAGGGGACACGGTTCTACGTCCCTGTCGAATACAACGAGGGTGAGCTCGACTGGATCCACGTCAACCACGGCCTGTTCTCGATACAGGTGTCCTCTGCGACGAACCTGTCAGCCGCCTACGACATCGGCGACCTGATAGAGCTCGAGACGACCATTGTGGATGCCGGTGGCACTCTCGCCTTCGGTGAATGGCAAGTCAGCGACACGATCTGAGTTTCAAGGTTTCGCTGAGTCAGCGTCCATTGGACGGACACGCGACCTCTTGTACTTCGCAGCAGCTGGCGGCCTGGCCGCGTTCCAGGTACTAAAGTGCTTCGGTCCGAGGTCGTCGAGAGCCGACCGCGTTACGGGAAAGAAATATAGCCTTCAGCACTCGATAGACCTGTCTGGCGACGTCGATCGTTAACACCGACAAGTCGAGAGAACCGATGAACCCCCCTCGTCGTGAAAACAGCGGAAGGCAGCCGCTTGGCATGCGGAACCTTCGTCGTGTGATTGCCCCCTGCCTGAGAGAGGGATAGGCCTTGAGGCGAGACGCAGTGAACAACGACCAAGGCTCCGGGCCTCCAGTCAATTCCAGAGGATTCACCAACGGCGTTCGTGAGCCGAAGGCCAGAAAGGTCGCTCAGGGCCCCAGGAGGCTGATCGGTAGGACCAACGGCCTAACGAACGGCCTCACAAACGGTCGGACTAACGGCATCGTCAACGGGTTCATCAACGGCCTGACAAACGGCCTCACCAATGGCTCTGGCCAGACCAACGGTCTACGGATGTCTACTGGGCACAGGAAGGTCGTTGCATCCTTCTCGGCCCTCAGAACCAGGCTGGCAGTTGTGGGCATCCTTTGCGTGTTGATACTCGCCCTCCCCTACGCGCTGGTGTACACATTCCCCCCTGACGAAATCAAGATAGACGGCTACTTCCTCGACTGGCTCGACGCACAGGTATACAAGGACACGCCTGACGCGCTCAATCCCGACGTGGCTATCGTCGAGTACGCGATGAAACTGGGATCGAGCGAGTCGTACTTCTATGTCCGCACTGCGGGCGATGTGCTCGCAGGCGCACACGGAGGCGCCGACGGCTTCTACGTATTCGTTGACATAGACGGCGACGGCTCGACAGGATACGCCGTGAGGGGCTTGGGCGCGGATGCGCTCGTCGTGGTCATCANNCAGGTGGAGATGACTACTCGGGCTTCCTCCTGTCGGGAGTGCCTCTCGTAGCCCACAGAGAAGACAGGATGGAGATAGGCACGAATATCGCCCTGGGCTCGCAGTCCCTGACAGTCCTCTGTGCCCGTCACACGAACGTGTCCGAGGACTGGACGGAGGTGAACTTCGGCCCAGGAGGCGCCGCTGTAAGGGTGCATGAGGGTCATCCCGCTTCGCCGGTCACTGCAGGAAGCACCGACGAGCTGATGCTCACCGTGAAGGTGTCCGTCAAAGGTCCTCCGGTGACGGTCACAGGCTTGAGGTTCGAGGCGCTCGGAAACGCTACCGCGTCGTCTCTCGAGGCCATAGAATCGTATCGGTCGCTCGGCACTGGACGCGCTGGCATGATCGAATTCGAAGATGCGCTGACGCTCCGCGAGGGTAATCCCCTGAAGGTGGATATACTGGCGTCCTTCCATTCGGATTACCTCTCCGATACCTACGGCCTTCGCCTGGA
>DUGQ01000137.1 GCA_013331315.1 Thermoplasmata archaeon | reverse complement strand
TGTTGTGGGCCTTCGAAACGGCACTATCCTTTAAAAGCCTTTTACGAGACGCTGACCGAGGTAGCCGGGCATCGGCAGGGTCAAGGGCGTTCCGCCTCCGGAATCTCGCGCCTAATGTCGACTAGGGAAGAGGAACTTGCTCTGCCAGGGCGCTGTCCTCCGATAGCCTAGTCCAGAGCTTCCGCGCGCCCTATAACCTGACGTCCCTCGGCATCGGTTTGGCAACTCCGTATACCGGTTTCGGCAGAGGGGCCTCGTCGTCATCGTCGTCACTCGTGGTCAACGCGGTCTCACGCTCGAACGAATACACTTTGCGGGGTATGTCGGCGCCATCCACGTACAGCCGGTGATAAGCCCATCTCATTAGCAACAAGGCGAACACACCGTATCCCGCAGCCGCGAGCACGGAGAGTTGCCACACATAAGACCAGGTTCCGACGACGACGATGACAGTGGCCACGGCGCCGAAGATTATGCCCGTGATGAGGTCGACTATCGCGGTCCTGTCGCGCACGCCCACTCCGAGGTTGGAGTAGTTCACGTGCCTGACGATCTCGACGACCTCGAACCGCACGACGAAGAATATCGCCCCTGCGATGACGCAATCGACTCCGAGGAACGCGAAGTGGAGCAGGCCTCGCGATATCAACGCGGCCACGGACACGAACACGAACGAGAGCAACAGGGCGCCGGTTATCTTCGTCCCCTTGAACATCCTGAACGACGAGGGCATCACGACCTTGCCTAGCGTACGCGAGATTACCGCGCCTGAGAAGCCGATGGGGCGCGGCACAAGCCTTGACATGGTGTTTGCGAATTTGACGGAATGCTTCACCATGAACGGAGCGACGGCGCTCATACCGAAGCATAACGCCCCGGCGAACGGGTTCAGCTGGGCGCCCATGGTCGCGCCCCTGACCTCGCTCCCGACGCTGGCGTAGAGAATGGATTCCACGCCTCGTCCGCACATGCTAGTGCCAATCGTGGATGCGGCGCGCGACGAGAACCCTATGAAGTACGCCACAGCGGATATCACAATCGTCTCGTAGAAGATGATAATGACCATGGCCAGGAGCACCATCCAGATGACCGTGTCGAACATGGCGGGGTCGATCATCATCCCGAACGACGTGAAGAATATCGCCACGAAGGCGTCCTTGAACGATTCGAGCTTGGACTGAATCCTGGCCGATACCTTGCTCTCAGCCAGTATCATGCCTATGAAGAACGCCCCGATGATTGGAGGGACGTTCATCAACGCGGCGACACCCGCGGTGATGAAGACTATCCCGAGCGCGAAGAGTATGAACAGCTCGTCGTTCTCGATATGGTTGAAGAACGCGACGACCCTTGGCACCGCCCACATGGCGACCCAGACGAAGAAGCCGTAGAACGCTGCCATGCCCAACAGGAGCTGGCCGTACGCGACGGCGTTCGTCTCCGGCTCGATGATCATCCCGCTGGCTACGGCGAGTATCAGCATCGCGATGAACGTCTCGACCACCACGAGCCCGATCAGGAACTCCACCTCCGGGCTGGACATCCTCTTGAGGTCGAACAGTATCTTCATCGCGACGCTCGTGCTGCTCATGGCGATGACGCCAGCCAGGAATATCGAGTCGATGAGCGGCCAGCCGAGGTAGGACGCGAACACGAACCCGACGAACAGGCCGATGCTCGTGTCGATCACCGCGAGGATTATCGCAGGGGTCTTCGTCTTCTTCAGCTTCGAGAAGGAGAACTCGAGACCGACGAAGAACATCAGCATGATGAGCCCTATGAACGAGAGTATATCCACGAGGCTCGTGTCCGTTATGAGCCCGTGGTACTCGACCCCGAGCACCTCCACGCTCATCTTGGGGCCGATCAGGATGCCTATCAGGATGTAGCCTATCATCACGGACTGCTTAGCGCGTCCCGCAAGGCTCGCCGCTAGGAACGCGAGTAGAAGTATCGCTCCGAGCTGGAACAACAGTTCGGCATCCGTGACCATCTCTTCGGCCCCATCCCGTTTCGCGGAAGAAGATGTCACCTAATGGCGCGAAGCAGTGGCGTCATCCCATCCGCGGCGATAATGGCGCTGGGCCGTACTTATACCTTTTTAAGTGGCGAGATGGCCAGTATCTCCGGCAGAGCAGCGTAGCTGCTCTCAAACGGAAGGCGGGAAGGTCAGCAACAGGAGTATGTAGAGCAAGTAGAGCGAACCCGCGGCGAGCATGACCTTGTATGACATCGAGTTGCGGATCTTCACGCAGTAGTATATCCAAGCCGCCGCAGCGAGCGCGATCAAGATGCTAGCGATGTTGATCCATTCCAAGGACCACTCGGTGAAGAGGAGGCCTATGCTCACGGGTATGCTGCTCTGGAACACCATCGCGCCAGTGATGTTGCCCAGCGCGAGGGTGTCCTTTGAGCGCCAGTACCAGATGACGCTGTTGAACTTCTCAGGAAGCTCGGTGGCGAGTGGGGCGACCAAGAAAGCTAGTATCATGGCGTCGATGTTCAGTTCTTCCGCGACGATCTCCACCTCCCCGACGAAGAACTTCGCTCCGACGATTATCCCGGCCAGGGCGGCGATGACCTGGAAGAGTATCATGGTCAGGCCCTTCCTTCCGGTCGTGGGGAGTCCGGTGACCCTCGTCAGATACAGGACGGGGCAGCTGCTCTCGTGTATCGCGCACTCGTCCTTGAGAGTCCGCCGAAGGTAGAAGACGTACGCCACTATCAGAACGACAGCAACGACGTACTTCACCGCCGAGAGGTCCAGCTCCGACTGCATGCCGACGAGGGCGGTCACCAGAGCTAGTGAGTAGGCGAGCATGAAGTACTCCATGTCCCGCTCGGCGTGGTTCTCGCGCAGAACGAGAGCTGCGGGCCTGCCCTTCCTCTTGTGGGCGAGGAGGACTGACAGGCCACCGACGAACATGGCGAGGGTTCCGAGCATGAACGGGGCGCCGAGGATCGCGCCCTCGCCTATCTCCTTCCCGCCTTCCTCGCCGACCATGAAGATGGCGATGATAGGGATGATCGTCTCGGGCATCGCCGTGCCGATAGCGGCGAGGATGCTGCCTGTGGCGGTCTCGGCGATTCCGAGCCTACAGCCGAGCCATTCTATGCCGTTCGTGAAGACCTCGCAGCTTAGAAGTATGATGAGAAGCGACACTACTAGGACAGCGATGGTGATAGCTTCTAGCGCCATATCATCATCGTCTCTGGCCTATGTCTGGTTTGTATATAAAGCCATCCAAGGATTGCCTCTTCCCCGCGCTAATTGGCCGTGGATTGTCGCCCGCAAGGGTTAAGTAATCTCATTCTCTGCCAGAGTTCGATGTTCGAGGTCATCAAGGGAAGGGGGATCAGGACCCCGTGGTACCTCCGCGTCCTCTACATCTCCACATTCTTCCTCCGGGTGGCTTTCGGGGCGCTCCTGCTGCTAATCGCGAAGTATGTCCCCTGCGAGACTGACTACGAAGGACTGCTCAACGTGGCCATCATCGCCGTGCCGTACCCGCTCGCCGAGATGCTCACGGCGAACTACTTCGGCATGTTGAGCGACCGTGTCGGGCGCAAACGCGTCATAGTCGCGGGGACGAGCCTCGCGGCGATCATAGTCCTGTTCTACACGCTATCGAACAACGTCTGGTACCTGGCGACACTCCACGGAATACACGGCATAGGCGCCGCAGCCACGGTCGCTCCCGCAATCGCCATGATCGCGGACCATGCGGACAGCTGCGACCGGGGAAGGCAGATGGGGTGGTTCGATTACGCCACCTTCCTCGGCTACATCATCGGCGCAGTCGCGGGTGGTTTCCTGATCGACTTGGTCGGGGCGAAGATTGGATTTCTGATCATGGCGGGCCTCCTTATGGCCTCCGCGACGATGCTCCAGCTACTCGTCAGGAAGGAACCGACGAGGGTCAAGTCCGAGTCGCTGATGGGACTGAAGAGCCTGAAGGAGGTCTTCAGGATAAGGGAGGTGCGGCTCATGTTTCCCATCTGGCTGATAATCGCCACCCTGCTCGGCCTGGCGATAACCTACCTTCCGAGGATCATGCTGAGTGAAGACATCAGCGGAAGCACCATAGGGCTGCTGTTCGGCGCCGCGGGCGTCGCCCTCGGGCTGTTCCAGCCGTTCTGGGGCAAGGTCTCCGACATCATCGGCAGGATCCCAGTCATGGCATACGGCGTGTTCAGCATATTCGGGATAATCGTGGCGGTCCTGTTCTTCCCGGAGTACATCTACTCTCGGACAGGAGACGAGGTGGAGCTGCACATGACTGGGTTAATCCCGCTCGGGATACTCGGTCTTGGGGCCGGGGCATTCGTCCCGGCCGCGCTCGCGCTCATGGCTGACTCGTCGAAGGCTGAATGCTACGGGGCGACGATGGGGCTGTACTCGTTCGCGCTTGGCTTCGGGGCGTTCATAGCGGAGAGCATAGGCCTCGGAATAATCGTTGCGAGCGGAGGCGACGACGCGCCATCCTGGTTGCTGTACTTCGCGGCGCTCCTGATCGGACTGGCGGTCCTGCTAATGGTGGTCTTCTTCATCTCCGGCTTCGTCAAGAGAGGCTTAGCGGCCCTCAGAAAGGAGGGCGGATGATAGTTGTCGACGGATCCCAGGGCGAGGGTGGCGGACAGATTCTGAGGACGGCGGTCTCCCTTTCTGCGATATCGCATGAGCCGGTCAGAGTCACCAAGATCAGAGCGGGGCGGCCCAATCCAGGCCTTGCGCCCGGTCACGTCACGAGCATAGAGGCCGTGGCGTCCCTGTGCGACGCCAAGGTTGACGGCCTTCACCGTGGCTCGGGAGATATCTCCCGAGCCNNGCTCGGGAGATATCTCCTTCTACCCCGGAGAGCTGCTTGGAGGGGATTTCGGGTTCGATATCGGGACCGCGGGGAGCATCTCGCTGGTCATTCAGGGATGCCTTCTTCCGGCGCTCCTCTCGAAATCTAGGACGAGGATCAGGCTAACAGGGGGGACCGACGTACGATGGTCTCCCCCTATCGACTACATCAGGATGGTACACCTGCAGTTCGTCAGAAGGCTCGGTCCGGAGTGCGAGCTTGAGGTGCTCTCGAGGGGGTTCTATCCAGAGGGTGGCGGCGAGGTGGAGCTTGCAGTCCACCCGGCAGGCCGACTCTCGCCGCTCTCCCTGAATTCGCAGGGCGATCTGAAGAGGATAAGAGGGACTGCGTACACGCAGAACCTGCCCGAGCACGTGGGGACAAGGATGTGCCATGCCGCGGCCAAGAGGCTCCTGGCGTTACCGGACGTCAAGCTCTCGTCCGAGCGGTCGTCCGGGAGGAGCGCGGGCGCGGGGATCCTCGTCGCAGCTGAGTTCGAGAGAACGACGCTCGGGGCGTCCGCGCTCGGCGAGAGAGGTGTGAGGGCGGAGACCCTTGGGGAATCATGCGCCAACGACCTCCTCGAAACGATCGGCTCGGGGGCCGCGGTGGATGAGCACATGCTTGACCAGGTTCTGCCATACATCGCGGCTGCAGAGGGATCGTCGACGATATTGGCGGAGGCGATGACCGAACACGCGAGGACGAACATGCTAGTCATAGAGCAGATGCTAGGCCGAAGCTTCTCCGTGGATGAGAAAGAAGGGCTCGTCAGCGTCTCGATTGACTAGCCGTACATGGCCGGCCGAGGAGCGTCTTTGGAGCTCTTCTTCGAGACCGCCTGCTTCTGGATCTCCCGTATGTGCTCCTCGATCCTCTGAGCCTCCTCGAAGAGCGGCTTCGCGTCGAATTCGATTCCGAGCAGTATCCTGTCGATAGCCTCGAGCACGAGTGCCGCGGCCCTCGCGTCGGGGAAGTCCGGGTGCGCCTCTGCCAGAAGTGTCGCGACGCTGAAATCGTGCTTNNCTTCGTTGAGCAAGACGCCGGCGACGCCAGATATCACGCCCTCCTCGAACGTGCGTATGTCGTTCTCCTTCAGCAGCTCCCGCGCCTGAGGCGTGCTAGCGATCCCGAACACCATATCACTGATGTCCGTCGTGTCCTTCAGCTCCGGGTCGACGACGAGCCCCTCGGGGGACACTATCATCTTGCAGCGCTGGTCGATCGCCCATTGCACGAGGCTGTGTGCGATCGGGCGGATGAGCGCGCCCGGCGGCTGGAACTCCGATATGAACGCCACAATCTGGTCTCCCCGACGGCCCTTCTCGCCAGCGTATATCCTCACGGGGCTGAGGGGTTTCGAGTCTCTGATGAGGGACACCGTAGGGAAGTACTCCGAATCCATGATCCCAATCTGTTCCAGGTTCAGCACCTTGATCAGATAATTGGCAGCAATCGAGCTGACCAGGCCGACGCTGGGGAATCCGTCGATGATAGTGGCTCCCTTTAGGTCGACCCTCTTCAGCTCGTAGATTCTGATTTCACCGTCATCCATCAGCTGCCTGAATGAAGTAGTCAACTTATAAGCCTTAGGAGAAGGGGCTTCTCCTCAGCCGCCTGCCTACTGACCCCCTGGGAACGGCGAACACAAACATTCTTACCAGCGATTGTGATGCACGGTACGATAGACTTGAGAGTCATCATCAACTGCGCCATGTCTGCGGACGGGAAGATAGCCACGAAAGACCGCAAGCAGACTGCTATCTCGAACGATTACGACATGAAGAGAGTGCACGAGCTGAGGAACTCAGCGGATGCGATATTGGTCGGGATCGGGACCGTCCTGGCGGACGACCCGCGCCTGACGGTCAAGGCCAAGTATGTCCATAACCCGAGAAAGCCGATCAGGGTGGTCCTAGACTCGAAGGGACGGACGCCTCAGGACGCGAAGGTTCTGGACGGGGAGGCGAGGACCATCATCGTCACGACGAAGGAATCGACCAAGGAGTTCGCGAACGCTGATGTTCTCAGATGCGGGAGCGGACGCGTGGACCTCGAGGAGCTGCTGGTCGCTCTCGAGGCGTCCGGGGTCCGCGTCCTCCTTGTCGAGGGAGGATCAGAGGTCATCTGGTCGTTCCTCAAGTCTCGGTTGGCGGATGAGGTCAACATATTCATCGGTAGCGTCGTCATAGGCGGCACGTCCGCCCCCACACCGGCTGGAGGAGAGGGGGCGGCCAACATAGAGGAGGCCGTCGCCCTCAGGCTCAAGAACGCCGATGTGGTCGGAGACGGCGTGCTTCTGGAGTACGAGGTGGACAAGTGAGCGATGAAAGGCCTCGCTTCGTCGTGGACAGCATGCTCGGTTCATTGGCCAGATGGCTCCGGATGCTCGGCTACGACACGACCTACGCGAAGGATCTGGAAGATGAGGATATCGTTCGCCTCGCGACGGACGAAGGGAGAACCATAGTCACAAGGGATAGGGAGCTGGCCTTGAAGCCTGGCGCGATCTTGATAGACGAGGAGGAACTGGATCTTCAGCTGAAGGCCATCCACGAGAAGTTGAGCCTGACCTTGGATGAATCGGCGATACGGTGCTCGTCGTGCAACGGGACTCTCACGGACCTTCCGAAGGAAGAGGCTTCGGGGCTAGTCCCCGAGGGTGCTCTGGAGAGCAACGAAGTGTTCTGGCGCTGCGAATCGTGCGGAAAGGCCTACTGGCGGGGCACTCACTGGATAGGTATCATGGAGAGACTCCGAAGGCTCAACCTCGCTTAGACTCCAATCCGTGGAG
>DUGQ01000046.1 GCA_013331315.1 Thermoplasmata archaeon | reverse complement strand
CCTGGGATTCGCCCTCAGCGCCGGCACCTATGACCGAGTGATCTACCCTTCCGACTGGGCCGCGGTCGGCGGCTGGTCGATTGGTCTCGGATATGCGCTAGGGGTCGTATCAACGCTGATCGTCATGCAGAGTCCCGTGAAGGCCATGCTCGCCGCCAACCGCGGACGGCCCGTGAGGATGCTAGGGAGGTTCGCCGCTCTTTCCCCACGGACTATCTCGTCTTGGAAATAGACGGCGCGTCGATTACCCGGACACCTGCTGATTTCAGGAGCATCCTTCGAGCGCACCAGGGTCGGCAATCGACCAACGAAGGCGTGTGTTACAGGTCATTTGGTTATTTTTATATAGAGTCAAGGCATTGGCTGACGCCGTGCCTTCATTTGGCATCTCTGGATGCCGGGTCCAGCACACCATTGGAAACACTTCCTTGAGGGGGGAAGACAACATTGCAAGTCGGTCGCGGTCGGAGTGAAGGGCATCCAGCCAATGCGCATGTTTCTCGCCGGATGTTCTCGTCCCGTCCCTTCGCCGCCCTTGTCCTGATTGTCCTCTTGTTCTCGTCATTCTCTCTCGGCTCCGCGTTGATGCTCGACGAAGCACCAGCAGGAGGAGATGAACAAGAGCTCAGCGCGGGCGTCCTCGCGGTGAACTTCACGGAACTCAAGGCCACCCCGACGAGGGTGTACGTGGGCGAGCCTGTGACCTTCTACGCGAACGCGAGCAGCGACAACCCCGGGGCCACCATGACGATTACAATCTACTACGACTACTTCCTCGCCGACGGCTCCACAGTCAACCCTTCCAGCCCGGTATCGGTCAACGTGACCAGCACACCTGCCCGTGTGGTCACCACCTTCACGTATGACCATATAGGGAACGCGTCGGACGCGTCGGGAACTTACTTCTTCGTGAGGATGGCAGCTTACGATGGAGCGACAACGTCCACCAAGTCGACGAAGGTGTATGTGGTCGACAACACCGCCCCCATACTCCTCAGCAAACCTCCGGCGACTCTGTGGCCCACATATCAGGTCCCTCTGAACGTCACGTACCTCGTGAAGGACTGGGATGCCGAGATGGTATCTGTTGTCTGGGACTTCGGCGACGGCTCGGACCCTGGGCTCAACGAGAGCTTGGCCACTCCGACCGGCGTGTACGTCCGGCAGAGCCACACTTGGGTCGTGGTACCGGAGCCCGGGAGGGGCGAGTATGAGGTCCAGTTCAACATGAGCGTATCGTTCGAGGACGCCGTCGGCCATCTCGTGTATTCGAACCACACGGTCAAGATCGTCATGCCTTTCAACACCGAGCCAGATTTCTACTTCACTGCATCGTCGCTCTACGCCGCGCCTGACGAGGAGATGCACTTCTATGCTAGTGCGATGGACCCTGAGGGGGACCCCATTACCTGGACGTTCGTGTTCAACAACTCAGTCGAGGACTACCTGGTCCAGGTCTACCACACGGACCCGACGGAGCCGAACGCAACGGTCTGGCAGAACACCACCCACGCCTTCCCCAGCCTCGGAGACTACAGCGTGACCCTGTACATCAGCGACGCGTACCCTCCGTATCAGGTGGACTATCACAACATCTCCCAGACGATCCTCATCAAGGTCACGGATAACCGTCCTCCGGGCGTCCTTGCCAGCATAGCCATGACCCCGACTGAGCCCAGGATCAGCTCGTCCCTGGGCTATGTGAACGTGACGTTCTCGATTCAGGCGAATGACATAGACGGTGACGTGTTGTCCCTCAGCTGGAGTTTCGGGGACGGTGGGACTGCCACGAATACGTCGTCCGGCGGCATCCAGGTCTACACATTCCGCCAGACGCATCAATACACCGTGGCGGGAGCCGTCAACGTGTCCGTGCTCGTCGACGACGGACATGGGCACACGGTCCTCAGATACCGGCTGGTATCGATTCTGACCGACAACAGGGCTCCAAGGCTGGTGTCCCTCAACCTCAGCATGTCCAACGGAGTCTTCGCGTTGCCAGGGACCCCTGTCAACGTGACCATCGTCATTTCGGACGCGGAGATGGACCCGATATCGCTGTGGGCGGATTTCGGGGATGGCTCCGCGACCCTGAGCGTCAATCTGACCGAGTTCACCCTGAACAAGACCGTCTCCACCGCGCTGTCCCACATCTACAACAGGACAGGCGAGTACAACATAACCATCCGTTTCACGGACGGCGTCTACGGTGGCACGCATAACGTGACTCTTAACTACGTCGTGGAAGTGCGGGTCCCAAGGATATCCTCAATTCGAATATGGAACTGGTGGGACTATGCCAGTCTCAGCCTCGTGTTTGTCGGCATCGGCATGGTGATGCTCAGATGGTATTTCATCGGAAGGTTCAGAAAGGAGCTGGACACGAAGGGGTTGACTCTGGAAGAGTACAAGGTCATGGTCAGGGAATTGAAGGAGATCAGGAATTCCAAGAGCTCGGAGTTGAGAGCCGCGGTCCGTGCGGGCAAGATGGATTCTACGCGTGCGAAAGAGAAGCTTGGCGCGGTCGCGGCCGAATACAAGAAGGCCAGGACCGACTTGCGGGCTGGAAAGAGAGTCGAGATAGACACGGGAGCGTGACCTGATGGCCCACAAATCGTTCAGGAAGATGATATTGAAGAGGAGCTTCTACGTGGTCCTGACGATCTTCGGGATCATAACGGTCAACTTCCTGCTGGTGCACCTCATGCCTGGGGATCCGATACACAACATGATCCCGAGGGACCCCAAGTTCAACTACGCGATTCGTGAGCAGCTCATAGACAAGTTCCACCTGGACGCGCCGTTATGGGAGCAGTATCTGATCTACCTGAAGAACACGGTCACCCTGGACTGGGGTGATTCGTACATGCAGGACCGTGCTGTCTTAGACATCATCATGGTGGATATGTCATGGACCCTGCTCCTCGTCGGCACGTCCACCGTTATAACGCTCATCCTGGGCATGCTCATCGGGGCGTACGCCGCCTACAGACGCGGCGGCGCCTTCGACCTCGGGTCCACCGGGCTCCTCCTGTTCTTCTATGGCATGCCGATATTCTGGTTCGCGATAATCCTTCAGATACTGTTCAACTCGTATCCTTTTGAGATGGATTGGTGGCCGCAGTTACCCATAGGAGGGTACTACGACGTCGTCGAGTACAAGGACGGTCTGAAATGGGAGTTACCGGTGATACTGAGCGTGATTGAGCACATGATCCTGCCCTCCATGACCATGGCGATAGGGTCGCTGGCGGGCGTTACGCTCGTGATGAGAAGTTCTCTCATCGACGTCATGACGGAGGACTTCGTCATGACGGCGAAGGCGAAGGGATTGACGGACTACCAGGTCCTCAGGTATCACGCCTTCCCCAACGGCCTTCCGCCGATGATCGCCTTGATCGCGATGAGCATAGCTTTCGTGATTGGCGGGGCGTATCAGGTCGAGGTCATCTTCAACTATCGCGGGATCGGGTTAGAGACGATCAACGCGATCTACAACCTCGACTTCCCGATACTTCAGTTCATAATCGTGGTCGGTGGAGTGGCGGGGGGAATCGCCAACTTCCTGTCGGATATCATATTGCTCTATATCGACCCGAGGATAAAGATCGCGTGAGAGGTGACAGAATGGCACAACACACAGTCAGTAGGACGCCTTCTAAGGCAGGCGTGGTGTCAGATGTCACCCGCGAGAAGATCCGGCTCCTGGTGAAGAGGAATTCTATCGTGTTCAGACTCCTGATGAAGAATCCCATGGGGCTGATTGGCACGATCATCTTGATTGCGTTCATCTTCCTCGCGCTGTTCGGCCCGTACATAGCACCGTACGAGGTCGACATGACGCGCGAAGGCCTGTTCGACAGCCTCCTTCCGCAGTCATCCGAGCACATCATGGGCACGGACACGTTCGGACACGACATCTTCAGCGAGCTCTTGTATGGCGCCCGAACGTCGATAACGGTGGGTGTGTTCGCCGCCATCATATCGTCCGTGCTAGGGGCCGTGATCGGCCTGTACTCGGGCTACGCGGGCGGCTGGAAGGACGAGCTGATCATGAGGCTCAACGATATCGTCCTGTCAATCCCGTGGCTCGTGCTGATGATCATCATCGCGGCCTTCATGGGGTCCATCGACCTGGTCGGGATCATCCTCGTGATCGGCCTGACCGGTTGGTCGGGCACTGCCCGTCTCGTCCGCGCTCAGGTGCTGTCCCTCAGGGAGAGGCAATACGTGGAGAGGGCTCGGGCGATAGGCTCAGGCGACCTGCACATCATCCGGGCCCACATTCTGCCCAACTCGTTCCCGCTGGTCTTCGCCAACACGATCCTCACGGTGGCCATATCCATTCTGTCGGAGGCCACGCTGAGCTTCCTGGGGTTGAGACCATATGGTGTCGTCACCTGGGGGACGATGCTGTCATACGCTCAGACGTCCAACGCCTTCACGATCGGCCTGCACTGGTGGATTCTTGCACCAGGCCTGTGCATCGTGCTAGTCGTCTTGGGGTTCACTCTACTCGGATACGCCCTGGACGATGTGATGAATCCCAAGCTGAGGAAGCGCTGAGCCTAGGGCGCGCGGGACGCCACCTAGGGACCGTCAGAAGCCGCTAGCCTGAACGCCGCGAT
>DUGQ01000128.1:1328-2811 GCA_013331315.1 Thermoplasmata archaeon | reverse complement strand
GCAGGACCTGCGCAGGAGGAAGTGGGTCACGAAGAGGGACATCAAGAAGGAGGGAAAGGGCAGGCCGGTCCACTCGAACAAGCTGGCGATACCGTTCGAGAAGATCGTCGAGATCCTAGAAACCGAGGAGAGGAAGAGGATCGAGGGGATCGAGGCGAACATCAAGCAGCTGAAGGAACTCGCGAAGTAGACTTGTGAATCACGGAGCCTCCGTGGGTCGCTCGATTATTCTGATACCGTCTTGCGAGCCGNNAGGATCAGGTTGCCGTTGTCGGTGACGTATGGCCTCCCATCAGACGTCCTCAGAACCGGCTCGCATCCCAGCTCGGCGAGCCTCCGCATGGTGCTGTTGTGGGAGAAGCCGACGATCTCCACTGGCACGGGCGCTTTCTGCCCGAGCCTCTCGACCAGCTTCGACTCGTCCACGACGATCATCTCCACTCGTGTGGACGCCGCCACGATCTTCTCCCTCACCAGAGCTCCCCCGAGGCCTTTGATGAGGTTCAGGCGGTCATCCACCTCGTCCGCCCCGTCTATTGTCATGTCGACCTGTCTGTGGTCGTCCAGATCGCCTATCTTGATGCCGACGGCTCTGCCGAGCAGGTCGGACGCCGACGATGTCGGGATGCCTATTATCTCCATCTCCTCTTCCTTGACCTTCGCGCCTATCAGCGTGATGGCGATGCTCGCCGTCGTGCCGCTTCCGAGCCCGACAACCATGCCGTCCTCGACGTACTTCACCGCCTCGACTGCTGCAGCCTCCTTCGGGTCCAAGTCACTCACACTCCCTCTCCTGTTTCGTTGTCCTCGGCGGCCTTCACGGGAAGGCCGAAGTTGCGGGCGACCATCTCGCACAGCCTCTCGACGACGTAGTCATCGATCCTCCTTCCCTTCTCCACCGATGAATCCCTCGAGTCGCCCATCACGCCAGTGGGCAAGTATCGCTCTGGCTCCTTGATAATCTTGAACTTCGGGGGGCGCGACTCGCCCACCGGGCGGTCGTCTCCCACGAGATCGGGACGAATCGCGAGCATCCTCGAAGTCTCAATCTGCCCCGCGTGGCCGTCACTGGCCGGGAACTCGGTCCCCGCGAGGTCATAGGCGATGTCGTAGTCCGAGAGCACCATGACCTTGAGGCGATCGTTCCTCTCCACAGCCCTCTGCGCGCCGAGCCTCAATGCGGCCATGTGCCCGCTACCAGCGTGGCCGGACAGAAGGAGAACATTGGAGACGCCGTTCCTCGCCAGTTCCATGAGGACGTCCTCCGCGATCGCCTCCACGGTTTCGAACCTCAGAGATATCGTGCCTGGGAAGCCGCGCGTCGTCCTGCACTCACCGTACCTCACCGGAGGCAACACCAACGCGTCGAACCTGTCAGCCAATCTCTTGACGACGCTCTCGCACTGAAACGAATCGGTACCCAGAGGAAGGTGTGTGCCGTGCTCCTCGATGGAGCCGAAAGGCATGATGACGAGGTGGTCCC
>DUGQ01000128.1:0-1311 GCA_013331315.1 Thermoplasmata archaeon | reverse complement strand
TCCCCGGACCCCTCCGACATGCTTCTCGCCTCCGGACTTGACGCTGTCCATGTCGATGAACTCCGTGTCGCACACAGGGCACTTCATGCTCTCCATGCAGCCCTTCCCGAATCTCTCCTTGAGGTCGGCGTCTATCTCTGCGAGGCGTTCCTTGGGAACCGTTCGATCGCACTTGGGACAGTAGTACACGACCGGTGCATGGCGTTGTCCGTACATAAAACGGCACCGAACGGCTTGACATGACGCCTGGGATATTGACATGTCAACCGCCAATATATCACCGGATTGGGCCGTTCTTGACTCCGAGGGTGAGATGGCATGCGGAAGGTGAAGGCGAGACACTCGAAGAAGTTCGGGGCGGAAAGGGCGTTCGCGCCCTTCGTCATCGCAGCGATCGTTCTGAGCGCGCTCGGATTCATGATACACAATCTTGACGACTCCTACCTGTCGAACAAGTTCAATCTCGTGACCTACGCTCCTGACAGAGTGCTGGCGGGCGAGGACGTGTCCATCCTCGTGATGACGATGGACGAAGATGGAACGCCTCTCGGCAACGAACCAGTCGAGGTGTACTTGGAGGAGGACAGCGCGACCGAACAGGTATGGTCCGGAAGGACCGATGCTGCAGGAATGGCCGCTCCCGTCCTGAACATCCCTTCGCACACTGGCAAGGCGAAGATAATCGTCGAGGCCGGCCCAGAGAGGACGGAGACCGCGACGGTCCTCGACAACACCGTCAGGACCATCATCACCACGGACAAGCCTATCTACCAGCCCGGCCAAATCATACACATGAGGGCGCTGACATATGCGGGCGCCAATCCGCTCCCTCAGGAATCAGATGTGCTGCTCGAGATCATCGACCCTAATGGGGACAAGATATTCAAGAAGCTCCTGGCGCCGAACGAGTTCGGGATAGTCTCCTATGACTTCGCCCTTTCGGACCAGCTCATTCAGGGGACGTACACCATCAGCGCGACGGTGGGAGAAGATGTGCAGACAAGAGCGGTGGTGGTGAAGGAGTACGTCCTGCCGAAGTTCAGGGTGGACGTCCTGGGCCTCGAGGACTGGTATGTCATTGGGTCTAAGATGTCGGGTGTCGTCTCGGCCGAGTACTTCTTCGGCAAGGTAGTCGAGGGAACAGTGTCGATAGAGGCGAACCTATACCTTGGAGTATGGACCCCATTCGATTCCGAGAGCGGGACTCTAGAGGACGGAGAGTTCGCGTTCACATTGCCGGCGGTGTATTACACAATAGGGCTGCAGGAAACAGGAGGAAACGGGTATCTGCAGGTGAATTTCACCGTCCAG
>DUGQ01000210.1:3893-6718 GCA_013331315.1 Thermoplasmata archaeon | reverse complement strand
CGACGAAGTTGTACAGCTCCCACAGGGAGGGGTCGGCTGGTATGTACGGCACCAGGTACGGCACGTTATAGACATCGTATCCGCCCGGCGCGAGATATCCACTACCGACGAACCCGCCCAGGAGAGCATCGTAGACATCGTAGTGCATCCACGTGTCGATTGTCGGGTTCGAGACCACAATCGTGTATATGACTGTGTCTCCCTCCGCCGCGCAGTACATGTCCGGCCACTTCTCGACGACGATCCCTGGGTGGTAGATGTCTATGCCCCATACGTCGTAGTCGAACACGTAGTGTCCCTGGTCGTCCCAGGCGTCCACCCACGCTTCGTTCCAGAGCTCCATCTCGAGCGGGTCGGGCTCTATGTACGGCACCAAGTAGGATACGTCCCAGTAGTCCGTCGCTCCTGGCGCAAGGTAGCCACTGCCGATGTACCCTCCAAGGAGGTCATCGTACAGGTCGTAGGTCATCCATGTGTCGATTGACGGGTTCGTCACGGATATGTGGTAGATGACCGTGTCGCCCTCCGCGGCACACCTCTCGTCGGTCCACTTCTCGACGTCTATCGCTGGGTGGTAGATGTCGATCAACCACTCGGCCGAATCGTACGCCTCGTGGTCCTGTCTGTCCCACGCGTAGACCTCGACGAAGTTGTACAGCTCCCACTCAACCGGATCAGGGCTGTAGTATGGCACGTAGTACTCGACTTCGTACGTGTACGATTCTCCTGGCCCAAGGGTCCCAGATTCAGCGAACCCTAGCAGCTTGTCCGAGACCTCGTANNNNCCAGCACTCGTCCCATGCGTAGGCTTCGTGGTCCTGGTCGTCCAACGCGAAGACCTCTACGAAGTTGTACAGCTCCCAGAGTTCCGGGTCCGCCGGGATGAATGGTACGACATAGTCAATGTAGTAAACATCGCTCGCTCCCGGATTCAGTCTGCCGCTGCCCACGTTGCCTCCGAGCAACGGGTCGTTGACCCAGTAGTTCATTATCGTGTCTGTGGTCGGGTTCGTGACGGTGATCGTGTACCAGACCGTGTCGCCCTCGGCCGCGCACTCCATGCTCGGAGTCTTCGTGACCTCGATGCCCGGGTGATAGATGTCAACCCAGCACTCGGCCCACGCATATGCGTCGTGGAACTGTCTGTCCCACGCGTAGACCTCGACGAAGTTGTACAGCTCCCACCCTCCTGTCGGGTCCGGCTCTATGTAAGGCACGATGTAGTACTCAGTGTACGTTATCGACTCACCGGGCAGCAACGAGCCGCTCTCGATCCATCCGCCGAGCAGTTCGTCGTAGACATCGAAGAACATCTCGGTGTCCTTGGTCGGGTTGCTCACCATGATGTAGTAGATGACCGTGTCGCCTTCTGCCGCACACGACTCCTCAGACCACTTCTCGACCACTATTGCCGGGTGGAGTATGTCCACCTCCCAGCTGGCGTAGTCCCACACGTAGTGGTCTTGCCGGTCCCATGCGTCGACCCATACTTCGTTGATCAATGGGTCTGGGTCCGTCTCGAGGACGACATGCCTGAACGTCAGATAGACGGTAGCCATCGCAGCGATCGGACCATCGAACACTACTCCGAACATCGAGTCATCGGCGACGACCCTGGTCATCGTAGTATCGTCGCTTGGGTTGGTGATGTTGATCCAGTAGGTGACGGTCTCTCCGACTTCCGCGCAGCTCTTGTCGGCCTCCTTGGTCACTATGATGCCGGGGTGGAGTATGTCAACCTCCCAAGAGTCGTAGTCCCATACGTAGTGGTCCTGCGGGTCCCAAGCGTCCACCCAGACTTCGTTCACGAGTGGGTCTGGATCTCCTTCCTTGACCACGTACGGAATAGGATCGACATGGACCGTGGTCTCCTCGTCAACATCTCCAGACCAGATGAGTCCGCCAAGCAGCGAGTCGTACACTTCTGCGTACATCGGCGTGTCAGTGCTCGGGTTGGTGACGCTGATCCAGTAGGTGACGGTCTCTCCGACCTCCGCGCAGGTCTTGTCGGCCTCCTTGATTACGACAATCATTGGGTGGTAGATGTCCACCGAAACGCTGGCCCAGTCGCTCACCCTGTGGTCCTGGAGGTCATGGGCGTATACCCACGCTTCGTTCACGAGCGGGTCTTTGTCCTGTCCCGTCACCTCGTGTGGCATGGGGCCGCTCTCCCAGACTTTTCCGGGAAGGAGCCATCCAGAACCGAGCGAGTCAGGGCTGAACATCGAGTCGTAGACCTCGAAGTACATCTCTGTGTCCGTGCTCGGGTTCGTCACGTTGATCCAGTAGGTGACAGTCTCTCCGACCTCCGCGCAGGTCTTGTCGGACTCCTTCGTGATCTCTATCATCGGGTGATAGATCTGAACTTCCACGGTTGCCTCATCGGAAACCCAGAGGTGCAGGCGGTCTTCTCCCTCCGCGTTGGCGGTGTTCCTCATCGGGTCCCCGAACTCATCGGTCGCGTCGTATTCGTAGACGAAGACCCATGACTCTGCCGGCTGGAGTGTCCCAGTGTCGAGCAATCCGTAGAACGTATCCTCAGCGGTCACGTTGTACAGAGTTGTGTCTGTCGACGGGTTGGTCACGACTACTGTGAAGGTGATCGACTCGCCGTTCTCGCCGCACTCGGGGTCCGCGTACTTCTCGACGGTTATCTGGGGGTGGAGTATGTCTACCTCCCAGGATGCATCGTCGGTGGTGGTCCTGCCGTAGTTGTCGTGGCCCGTGGCGGTGACCGTGTTGAGGAGCGGATCCGAGCTGGTGAGTATCTCGTAGTCCAAGGTGTAGGTCTTCGACTCGCCCACCGCGAGCGCGTCGTCCATCAC
>DUGQ01000210.1:0-3819 GCA_013331315.1 Thermoplasmata archaeon | reverse complement strand
CGCCTCCGTGGTCGTCGGAGAAGGACAGGTACACATCGTTGTAGTAAGTGCCCTCCTCACCGGTGTTCACAACGCCTGTGAACTTCAGCCACGCGACCAACGGGTCCATGGCGCTGTCGACGCCGGTCCCTCTGTGCGAGCCTATGTCGAACTCAAACCCGTCGGACGTGAGGTCGATAAGGCCAGACACGTCCATCCAGCTCGACATCTCGCTGGTCTTCCACAGGAACGAGTCGACATCGAGGTCGATGACCTCAGGGAGGACGTCCCATAGGTACACGCATTCAGCGGTCGCCTGTCCGATATTGCTGTATTCTATCGTGAAAGTGATCGTGTCTCCATATACGACCTCCGTCGGGTCGCAGCACTTCTCGAGCGTCATCATGGGAGGCATCATGAGAGTCGCAAGTGCAATCGGCACGTCTCTGTTTCCCTCATCCGCGCTTGGGATGAGTTCCACAAGTCGTACATGGAGTGCGGATCCGGGGTAGAACGATGCACCGAGCTTCTCGATAGAGGGGATACCGAGATTCTCGGTGAGCGCAAGGTGAGCTCCGAACCACACCTGTGCGGTGGTCACTCCGGTTCCGAAATGGAATGTGAATCTCCAGACTTGGATCTCCTGGTGGACTCCTTCGTCCAGGATGGTCTCGACGTATCCTTGGCTGCTTATGGTTCCGTCGCCAGACTTTGGAACGAAGGGTGCAGGTGAGGAAGGATGGTTGTTGTATGGGGACTTCGGCCATGTTCCCCATGGCTGAGTGAGGTAGTCTATGCCGTAGACAGGCCTCGTGGGCGAGTTGACGTCTCGGTAGTCAACGCCGATGAAGACTGTGACCTCCTCTCCTCCGCCAAGCTGGTTCCTGTTGAGGACGACCATCATCGGGACAGCGTCACCTTCGTTGTATCCCTTGATGTCTCCAGTGGTGAACCTCATCACGGGCTTGAGAGTGTATCCTTCTATGTATGCCGCGGGGTCATAGAACTCCGTGTAGGCCACGTACTCTTGACCCAAGAAGACCTGGGTCGCCGTGACGTTGACCGGAGTGCTGGTATCTCCCACCCATTCAGCAACATACTGGTCAAAAACGAACTTTCCATAAACATCGGGTCTTACCGGAAACGATTTGGTCCCCAAATCGGGGTGATATATGTCAATGGTGACGGTCTCGAAAGACGCCCAACCTTCACCATAGATGTACACCACCTCGCCAGGACCGTACTCGTCCTGCGACGTATAGATCACAGGATTCGTGGGTGCACCCGACGTTATCGTCATGAAGGCACCAGCGATCATGATGAACACGACCGCAAATGCCGCCAATCTCTTCGCTCCAGATATCTTTCCAGAGGCGCTGCTCGAAACGCCTCCCTCATTTTGACTCATTGCTTGTACCTCCCCTCTTCAGCTAAGATGGTTCGGGACGCAAAACGATAAGGACCGNNTGGTACTGGACGCAAAACGATAAGGACCAAGCTGTGAACTGTTCGATGTGCCCCAAGCTGGGGCAGAACGAGTCCGCTCGCTCCTCCATACGTATGCCTCCCCCATATGCCCACGCGCGACCACAGCGCGAAGGGCAACCGGCACCTAACGAATCGATGATAATTAAATGCTTTGATTACTGACTATGCGGTCTCCTTACGTTCTGAAAGCCAAAATTCGCAGCTCAGGTCGACGATTGACGGGGACGGGCATTCGCCGTTAGAAAGGCATCTGCAAACGTCACGCATAGCGCCTCGGATGATGACAAATCTGAATCACTAATAGTCGTCGTCATCTTGAAGAAGCGGGTGGACTAACCTTACAAGGCGGGTGCCGAAATGTGGTCATCGGTCTCTATTATGTCCTCAATCGAACAGATTCTCGGAGGCTGGCCTTCGCGCAAGTATGCGCCTCCTGATCTGTTTCGGCTCGGCCTTCGGCTGCTCGGCAGCCTCCTTCACCGGGAGAACCTCAATCGTAAGCTTCTCGCTCCTTATCTCGAGCCTCCACTCGAGTGAGTCCCCCTCGGCTAGGCCAAAATGCTTCACTATCCCCCTTGGTACCGTGGTCCTCAGTGATTCACTGTTCGTCGTAGCCCTTGATAGGGCCGTCATGTCTGCCATGTGAGGTCACGCCAGTGAATGCCGAGGGTCGATATAACTGTTACCATAGAAATGGCACTTTCATTACCTATTTCCGTCGAACTCGACATCATCATAGGTAATTGAATCGGCGACATTTCGAATCTANNCCTTCTCGGACTTCTTGGACGTAAAGCAGGATCGCCGGGCCCCGCCTCTCGGTAGAGGAGGACCTTCTTCGAGCTACTCGAACCCTCCCGTTCCTCAGAGGTACTACCCGTGGTATATTCCGGGTAGCGGGCAAGGGAAGGACGGGTTTCGTCGATACGCTAGATATACAATGAGGTAATTACTCGTCTCGTCATGAGTCTCTCCCCGAGGCGAAGGCATCTCTACCTTGCGAGGCTGCTGTCGGTTACTTTCGCCCTGTCCATGGCGGTGATCGCTGTCCCGGGCAGTGCTTCGGCCGACGAGATACCGCACGAGAACTACGACTACGTCAGTTCGGACCTGGGAGTGTTGGTGTCCCTTCTCAACACCTCGATTCTCTATTTTGAGGCTTCTTTCACCGCCCTGTATGGCGAAGACACCTCCGGAGGCAGCGAGAACCTCTCCGCCGTCAATTCTCTCTTGGGGCCCGCGGAGAACGTGCTCGACGACCTGCAGGATGTCGCCGAGAGCTATCAGGACCTCAGCGCCACGATACCGTCCTTTGCGGCACTTGCCGATGAGGAGGCGGCCTTCATAGGGCTCGAGATCGATTTGCTCGAAGCCCGGGAGGTGCTCCGCTCGTTGTCGGGTCGCACCTCCCTCACCGACAACGAGACGATACTCGCCATGACGGCGTTCAACGAAGCGTCCGCGGTCATGAGCAAGATGAACGTATCAATCGACTCGATGCTTGTATCCGCTGAGGATATCACGTCACTGTCGATTGAGGGAGTCTATCCATTCGCGGACAGCAACCTCACGGATCTGATTGAGAGTCTGAGGGACCTTCTCTATGAGATCGAGGTCGAGCTCGTGGAGATCATAGAGGGCGATGGTGGAGGAGGCATCGAGCCCGGCATCGCCATCGGCCCCTTCCTGACGCTGTGGGTCTCGGATGCGACGCTTCACCTCGGGGACGATTTGGCTGGCGGCGGCTACCTGTACTACAACGGCAGCTTCCAGACCGGCAAACCTGTCGAGATATTGGAGAATGGGTCTGTCATTCTGACAGTAACGACCACGTCTCTCGGGGCTTTCGGGTTCCGATTCACGATCCCCATCGAGTCCTATTGGCTGGGCCCGCATGTGATCACAGCCTTCTCGATTTGGCCCTACGGGAGCCTCACATCCGACCCAATCACCATCTCGGTTACCCTGATCCCCACATCGCTGTCCGTCTCAGTCAACGAGCGACTACTGTCCCCTACGGACACGCTCGAAGTCTCGATTGCCTTACGGGACAGCAAGGGCGTTGGCGTATCAGACGCCATGATATCATACACGCTCGACGGGCTCTCGGAGAACCTGACGCTTGACTCGCAGGGAAGATACTCCACCGAATACTCCTGCTCCGACCTCGGCATCGGCAACCACAGCCTGTCCGCACATTATCTTGGTGGCATGCCGTACGCCCCGGCAAGCTCGCCCTTGGTCGCTCTGAAGATCGACGTACCGACAGCCCTCGAATTGTCGTTGTTCTCTGACCGAGTTTTCCTGGGTTATTACATCGTAGGCGAGGGTACTCTCAGTGCCGAGACATCC
>DUGQ01000105.1 GCA_013331315.1 Thermoplasmata archaeon | reverse complement strand
GTCAGGAAGTATCTCGGAGGCCAGGGATTCGCGGTGGAGCTGGTCTACCACGACATGCCCGTGGGGACCGACGCGCTCGCCCCCGAGAACGTGCTCGCGATGGCGCCCGGGCTGTTCGCCGGGTTCCCGCTGCCGACCGGGGGCAAGACCGCCTTCGCGGCGAAGTCCCCGCAGACCGACACGCTGGTCGAGAGCATCATGGGAGGCGTGATAGGGGCCGAACTGAGACACGCGGGGTATGACGCGCTCGAGATAACGGGTAAGGCCGAGAAGCCCTCGTACCTGCTCATCGACGACGGGAACGTGTCGGTCGAGGACGCCTCCGACCTCTGGGGGAAGAGCACTCGAGAGACGCCCGAGGCGCTCAAGGAGAAGCACGGATGGGACGTCAAGGTCGCGTGCATAGGGGTCGCCGGGGAGAAGCTGGTGAAGTACGCGTGCATAGACTGCGAGGAGCGCCAGGCTGGAAGAGGCGGCCTGGGCGCGGTCATGGGNNATGGGCTCCAAGAACCTCAAGGCGATAGTGATCAGGGGCACGAAGGACCTCGAGCCGGCCGATCCGGGCGCGCTCCTCGAGATAGCTCTCAGATATCAGAACATCATGGAGAACGCCCCATCGTTCAAGGAGGACACCGTCTACGGGACAGGGGAGTTCCTTGGCTGGATAAACAAGGAGAAGGGAGTCTTCCCCACCAGGAACTGGCAGGAGGGCTTCTTCAAGGAGAGGGAGAAGATAGACCCGTACTACTGGGCCACCCGCTATGTCAGCAAGAACAAGGCATGCTTCGCGTGCACCAAGCCGTGTGGGAAGCTCTTCGAGATCAAGGAGGGCAAGTTCGCCGGCGTCGCCATTGACGGGCTCGAGTACGAGACCCTCTACTCGCTGGGGGGCGTCTGCGGGAACGCGAGCATCGAGTCGGCCGCCAGGGGCAACGAGTTATGCGACGTGCTAGGGATGGACACGATATCGGCGGGGGCGACGATCGGCTTCGCCATGGAGCTCGTCCAGCGGGGTATCGTGACCGAGGAGGAGGCGGGCATGAAGCTCACTTTCGAGAACTCCGAGGACGCTGTCCCCGCGATGCTCGAGAAGATCGGCAACCGAGAGGGCTTCGGGGACGTCCTGGCCGATGGCGTCAGAAGGGCGGCGGTCAGGATAGGAAAGGGTGCTGAGAGATACGCCATCCACACGAAGGGGATGGAGCCCCCGGCGTACGACGTGAGGGGGATGAAGGGACACGGTTTGGCGTACATGACCTCGACCAGGGGAGCGTGCCACCTCCGCGCGGGATTCTACGCCCCCGAGCTGGTGGGCAAGTTCTGGCGTTGGGAAGGCATCGACAGGCAGTCCCCGGAGGGCAAGGGGGTCATGGTCGCGACCATGGAGAACTTCATGTGCGTATACGACTCGGTCGGCCTGTGCAAGTTCTCGAGGGGGTTCTTCCTGATAGAGAAGCTGGCTGAGGTCATCAAGGCCATCACAGGCCTCGATTTCACCGAAGACGAGCTCCTGAAGATAGGCGAGAGGATCCACAACATGAAGGGGCACTTCAACTACAGGGAAGGGGTCACGAGGAAGGACTGGCTGCTCCCGCCGAGGATACTCAAAGACCCGATCCCTGAGGGGCCTTCCCAGGGCAGCCTCATCACCGAGGAGCAGATGAACAAGATGCTGGACGACTACATGGCCGCCAGGGTCTGGACGCCCGATGGAGAGCCCAAGCCGGAGAAGCTGAGCGAGCTGGAGCTGACCTGATACGTTCTGCAGAGAGGCGGTTTCGGAGACTCCCAGGTTCGGCTGCCACGCCGAGGTCCATTAACGCCACAGCGGAATGCAACGACCGATATCAGATGATCTTGATGGTCTCTGCGAGCTGCTCGAGCTTCTTCTTCGCGGCCTCGCAGTCCGCTTCGCGCGGAACGACTGTCACGATCAGGGCCTTGCGGCCCGCGCCAACGACAATCATCATCGAGTCCTCGCTCTCCACCATCACGCCCAAGGGAGTCCCGATCCTCAGCTCTGAATGGGCAGTCGACGCCGCCCCCAGCAAGGTGGCGCACATTATCCCGAACGTCTCCCCGGAGATGTCCTCGGACATGTCTGCCGCGATGATCAGGCCGTCCCGGCTGACGATGGCGGACGCGAGCGCGCCGAAGTCAGTCCTCAGCGATCGCAGGGCGGGCTTGAGCTCCGTCTCAATCCCCTCCTATTGACTCCAGCTTGAACACGCAGTGTGCATCGCCCTTGCTGACACACTCGACCTCCTCCACGTGGACTCGCTTGTGGAGATGTCCCTCGTAGGTCTTGCGTATGATACCCCTGAGACGGTGGCAAGTCGCCTCGTCCAAGGAGTCGGCCGACTCGAACGATCCGTCGACTACCGCTGAAGACTCCTGGAACACGACGTTGTCCACCCAGCCCCTCGCACGAAGGAGGTTGGCGCATATCTCGAAGTACTTGTCTGGCTCCTGCATGGCGATCTTCGAGATCTCCTCTCCGAGTATCATGCCCTCGCGGAAGAACAGGCCGTGGCAGGCCTGGGCCATGACTCCCTCGTAGAGCTTCCGAATCTCCTCGAATTCAGATTGGGAGAACTTGACGAATTTCATCGGGGTTCGGGGTGCTGATTTGTATGATGGATATTTAATCTTTGGTGCCCCGAGACCGTATCTGGAGAATGNNACCCATACGACAGCAGAAGCGCCATGTTTTCAGACGCAGACGGCAAGAAAGCGATTGAGATTGCGAGGACTGTGATCGAAAGCTACGTTAAACGGTCGGGACCGCCCCGAATCGACCATCCGGAGGCCTTCAGGAGGAAGGCCGGGGTGTTCGTCACTCTCACGACGCACCCGGGGGACGACCTCAGAGGATGCATAGGATACCCGGAACCTGTTGCCCCGCTCATAGACGCGCTCCGCGATTCGGCCGTGAGTGCGGCTTCGCGAGATCCAAGGTTCCCTCCGCTCCGTTCCGCCGAATTGGGAACTGTGAAGGTCGAGGTCAGCCTACTCACCCCACCGGAGGAGATCCAGGTCGAGAGGACGACGGAGCTACCAGACCACGTCACGGTCGGAGTCGACGGATTGATCGCGCAGAGGGATTGGGCAAGGGGGCTGCTGCTCCCGCAGGTCCCCGTCGAGTGGGGCTGGGACGCCGAGCAGTTCCTGTCCCAGACCTGCATGAAGGCGGGGCTGAGCCCGGACGCATGGCACATGGAAGGCACGAAGATATTCAAGTTCCAGGCGGAGGTGTTTTCCGAGGTCGAGCCGAGAGGCGCGATAGTCAGGCGAGAGTTGTGTGAGAATCATGGATGTCGTGGTTGAGGGAAACTGTTACCACCAAGGCCGATTGGAGAGGCTCAGTATCGGCATCGAGGGCGGCGTCATATCCAAGGTAGCGAAGAATATCGATGGGGACGCGATATACGACTTCGGAAGCAAGCTGATACTGCCGGCGGCCATAGACTCACACGTGCACATGCGCGACCCAGGCGCCCCCCACAAGGAGGACTTCGCCACGGGAAGCCTGGCCGCTCTCCATGGTGGGGTCACCTGCGTGCTCGACATGCCCAACACATCCCCTCCAACCATCACCGTTGACGCGCTCAAGGAGAAGGCACGCATCGCCTCGGCGAAGAGCAAGGTGGACTTCGGCCTCTTTGCAGGAGTCCAGCCAGGGATCGATGTCAGGAGCCTTGCCACGGAGGCGGTCGGCTTCAAGCTCTACATGGCGGGGACGACAGGCGACCTCCTGGTGGCGTCCCTCGACGTGGTCATGGACGAGCTGAGGGCGGTGGCGGCATCCGGCAAGGTCCTGGCCGTTCACGCGGAGGACGAGTGCATGAGACGTAAGGATTCTGAGTCCAGCCTCGTTGACCACCTGAGAAACAGGAGGAACGAGTGCGAGACGAGCGCCTTGCGCAAGCTGAGGGACTTGGGCATCGAGGGGCTGCGCAAGCACGTGTGCCACGTCTCGGCTTCGGAGTCGCTCCCTCTGTTGTCAGGAGCCACCGGAATGACCACGGAGGTCACGCCACACCATCTTCTGCTTGACAAGGATTCGAAGCTGGGGACTTTCGGGAAGGTCAACCCACCGCTCAGGAGGAGGGAGGACCGACAGGCGTTGTTCAAGGCCCTGAAGGAAGGATGGTTCGACACGATAGCGTCGGACCATGCGCCTCACACGATGGAGGAGAAGGAGGAGGAGTTCGACTTCGCACCGTCCGGTATGCCAGGCGTCGAGACGACCGTCCCCATAATGCTGCAGCTCGTCCGAGACAGGCACTTGGCCCTGTCGAACCTGGTCACGAGACTGTGCGAGCGACCGGGCGAGATATTCGGGATACCCAAGGGGAAGATAGAGAAGGGCTACGACGCGGACCTGATTGTGGTCGACATGATGTCGGGCACCGAGATACGAGCCGACAGGCTACACTCGAAGTGCGGGTGGACGCCCTATGAGGGCATGTCGGCCGTGTTCCCGAAGGTGGTATTCTTAAGGGGAGACGTCATGACCGAGGACGGCGATCTTGTTGGGGAGCCTGCGGGAAGGGACGTCGTTGGAAAGAGATGATTCTGGCAGCCAAGGTCCGGAAGTTGATCTGTCGGAGCTGATCGGAAGAACATACAGATGCATAGACGGGTGCGCGCTCTGCTGCCTCTGCCAACCCGAACTCCTCCAGGAGGAGGAAAGGGCCTTCAGGAACGACCCCGAGCTCGCGGCGGGAGTCACTGATTCGCACATCTCGTCGGAGGTTGAGGGGGCGGCCATCAAGCTAAGGGGAAAGCACGGCGCGTGTCACTTCCTCAGGGACGACCGGAGATGCGAGATCTACGACCGGAGATCTCATTACTGCCGGACCTTCCCACTCAATGTCTTCGTCGGCTGGAGGATACAGGTCAACGCCAACCTGTCGTGCCGAGGGATAGGGCTGCCCGGTGAAGACCTCGAAGGTCTCGCGAGGTGCCTCCTGGACGAGCACGGAACGGACCGACTGACCGAGGAGGTGGCCTCGGCGGGCGATGTCTTCACCCAGTTCGTGAGGAACTCCAGGGACGCTGGCGTGGCCCAGTCGTTCTCGTCCGTGCGAGAAGCCGCTGAGAAGTTGCAGGACGAGCTCACGGATTCCATAGGACTCAGCCGCGTCATGACCTTCGCGGAGGGGGCGAATCTTCGGCAGAACTCGGGGGCGCCGGACATCGTCAGGCGCGTGAGGCAGACCGAGGCGGAGGCCGACATCTACGAAAGGGCGCTGATGGACGGGGTTGAACTCTTCGACCTCCCGGACCTGAGCCTGCTGCCCGTGTATATCGACCAGGAGCTGAGGTGGAGGATGTTCAGACTGGTCGGGCGTGAGATCGTCGGCTACGACCTCCGGGAAGACGGACGGACGACAGAGATCTCGAGGACCGACCCGAACTCGGTCGACCTCGTCCCCATGAACGAAGGGGGAAGGGCGTCAATGAGAGAATACCTGAAGGTCATCAACGCGAGGGACTGCTTCCTTGGACACGGCGCGTACCTATGTGACCTCGAGGGCTACGAGTTCAACTTCGCCCAGGCCTACCTCGGGGCGGCGGCGAACAACATGATAGACCTCTGGTGGCGAGCTTCCCTTCTTGCGACGCATGCGGGGAAGGACGAGATCGGACCCCCTGAGGTGAGGGAGGGCGTCGTCTTCTTCGATATGGACCTGCTCGACCTGCCTACGATAGGCGCATTCATCTAGGGGCCGTGCCCAGGAACAGGCTCACTTCTTCTCTTCCAGCCTGTCGAGAGTGAACGACCCCTCCTTCACTTCCATCTTCCTCGTGATGAAGAAGTAGGGTATGCTGAGGAACGCGACCACGGCGACTGCGATGGCCACTATCACCAGTATGGCGAGAGCGAGCAAGCCGATCAAGGCTATCATGGCTGCGAAGACCCCCAGGAACTCGAGCAGTAGCAGCACCACTATCAGGCATGCGACGAATGCGAGAACGGCCCCCAACCTGCTCAAACCGGCCTCACCTCAGCGAAGGGTGAAACCTGAGCCACTGCTCTGCTGCTGCGGCAGGAATAGCACCAGCGCGCCCGCGAGCTTGGGCAGGGTCAGGGACTGCAGCGCCACCCTTCCAGGGCCGGTGAGCGTCGTCACGAAGAGGCCTTCGCCGCTGAACAGCGCGCTCCTTATGGAGCCGACGCTCTCGATGCTGTACTGGACGGTGCCCTCCCAGCCGACGACGTTGCCCGTGCTGACGCGTACGACCTCGCCCGGCTTCAGGTTCATCTCGATGAAGTCGCCAGAGCCGTGTATGAACGCGGTCCCCTCGCCGGATAGCTTCTGAATGATCAGACCCTCTCCGCCGAAGAATATCGTCCCCAGCTTCTTCTGGAAGGCGATGTCGAGCGTCACTGCGGCCTCCGCGCACAGGAACGCATCCTTCTGGACGAGCCAGNNCTCGCCGGTCATCTTGCGCTTCAGACCAGCCATCAGGCCTCCTCTAGCCCTAGCAGTCATCGCTATGTTCTGGCTCATGTATGTCATGGTACCAGCCTCGGCGAACAGGAGCTCGCCGGGACCAATCTCGCAATGCACGAACTGGAGGTTGTCCCCAGTGATGTTGTACTTCATGGCAATCAGGCCCGTATCACCGTACGCAGCTATATTTTAGACTTGCGCGGTCGACCTCTAGCGCTGATAATGAACGGCCAGGCGGGCTCATATATCACCTGGTCAGGCCGAGCCTCGAGATCACGGGAGGAGGCTGGCCCCACTGTCGATTTCCGTTCAATTCGAGCTTCTCTGTACGAAAGTGTTATGAATTTGAATTTCATGTAGCCTTTTCGAACGTTTTAGGGAGGGGGGCTGCCTTGGGCAAACAAGATACGGTGACTCTCGACAAGAACGACAAGATCATTCTGAAAATGCTTCAAGAGGACTGCAACGTGAGCCTGAAGAAGATCGGCGAGAAGACTGGACTGTCGTCCTCGACCGTCCACTACAGGGTCAACAGGCTCCTCGAGGAAGGAGTGATAACGGGGTTCAAGGCCTGCGTGGACCCTTTGAAGGTTGGAAAGGAAATACTGGCCATCGCGCTTATCACCGGCAGGTATGGCCCCGACTACTCCAAGAAGATAGGTGAACGCCTAGCGAAGATATCGGGCGTCTGGGCCGTCTATTTCCTGCTCGGGAACATAGACTTCGCGGTCCTGCTCAGAGCATCCTCCAGAGAGGAGCTGAAGAACATAGTCGACTCGTTCATCAGAATCGACGAGGTCGAGAGGAGCAACACCTACCTCATCCTCGACAGGCACAAGGAAGACCTGACTGTCCAGCTGTGAAAGGACGATCGGCTCACTGCTTCTTCCGGGCGCTCGATAGCGCTCTCAGGTAGTCCTCGATCCTCTTGATCCGCATGGAGAGGCTCTCGACGGTCTTCGTGACCGCGGCTATCTCCTCGGATGATTGGGCTGGACGCGGCTGCTCGTCTTTGGTCGATGGTCTCTCAGACACCGCCTGTCGAACGCCGTCGATCTCGGCTCTGAGGTTCTCCACCTCCTGCAGGAGCTCATCGACCCTCGGATCTTCCGCAGTGCCTCCCTCCTGCAACTCGGCGATGGCCTGCTGAACGGACTCCAACTCCTCGCCCTTCCCTGAGAAGGCGCCACGAGCCT
>DUGQ01000199.1 GCA_013331315.1 Thermoplasmata archaeon | reverse complement strand
TTCAAGCAGGCGTTCTGGAACGGCTGGGGAAGGAAGCAGCTCACGATGAAACATGGGCGTCTGTGGTCGTCCTACAAACCGACGAGGCTGATAGAGACTTCGAGGTCGTTCTGGGCGGTCGCGAGGTTGACGGCCGCCATCCTCGGATACCTCATGTGCAAACTCTTCGAGCATCCCCCGGAGGGGATCGACAGGTCTCACGAGAAGGCGGGCAGATCTGGCGGCAGGAGATGGACGCTCCTGTTCCCAGGGAGGTAGCGCGCGATGGTTCGGCCCATGGTATCGGTGGTAATACCGACGATGAACGAGGAGAAGAGCGTAGGACTGGTGATCGAGGAGGTCAAGTCCGCGTTCAGCGACTCCCCCCACGAGATAATCGTGGTCGATACGGACTCCGTCGACCGGACCAGGGAGATCGCAGCATCTCTCGGAGCGGTAGTGGTCAACGAGCCGAGGCGCGGCTATGGCCGAGCGTACAAGACTGGCTTCGAGAGGGCGAAGGGAGAAGTGATATCGACGCTAGATGCCGATATGACCTATCCTGCCGCGATCATACCAAAGCTGGTCGACGAGCTCGTCGAGAAGAGCCTCGACTTCATCACGACGAACCGATTCGCTCGGATGGAGAAGGGCGCGATGAGCGCCAAACACCGGCCGGGCAACTGGGTATTGTCAGCAGCGACGAGATTACTTTTCAGAGTACGAGTGAAGGACTCGCAGAGTGGAATGTGGGTCTTCCGACGGAGCGCGCTGGCCGACCTTGAACTCACAAGCGATGCCATGGCCCTGTCAGAGGAGATCAAGATCGAGGCGTTCAGGAAGACGCGGGCTGTGGAGGTCCCAATCACCTACAGAGTGCGCATAGGCGAGGTGAAGCTGAACAGCTGGCGGGACGGCCTTGGGAACCTGAAGTTCCTCTTCAAGAAGAGATTCTGAGGCGCTATCTCCGCCTGACGAAGTTCCAGTAGATCACGGATGCGATGCCGAGCATAGCTAGTGTGGCGATCAGGCCCGCCGTCGCTGCCGCGCCCGCGTCTTCTGAGCGGACGTCGGTCGCGGTTAGCGAGACGGCGATGTCCTCGCCTCTCACCACGACGGCCTTCTCGGCGATCACCTGGCCGCTGTCGAGGTCGACCAGTTCGATCATTACGGTCTCTCCGATGTCCGCCTGGTATGGCACGGCGATGTCCAGGGTGCAGCTCCCGTCGACACAGTCCGCGGAGACACGGTCTCCGGCGGGCAGGTCGACCGCTACCTCGAGTCTCTCCGCGTTCGAATATTCTGGCATGACAAAGGAAACCTCGATCTCGATGATCTTGGCCAAGCTCGCCGCCAGGACATCGTGGGCATAGGCCTCGTCCGCGACGAACGCCGAGACCGAGAGCAGGAGGTTGCCCACCACTCGGTCGACCCTCACGATGTGGGTGGTGGCCTCGATCTCCGAGCACCAGACGAGGCCGTGGGGCATCACAAGGAACACGGTGACGAGGTAGGAAGTGTAGTTCCACCCTGAGTCCTCAGGCCAGGTCAGGGTGAGCGAGTCCGGCAGGTCGTCAGCGTCTGAGAGCGAGTCGTAGATGTCCAGCTGAGGGCCAGGGCCCGACAGCGCGTCCTCCGCTGCGCTGCCGATGGCGTGGGAGAATTCGTCCCAACGGCCAAGAGCGATCCTGAGTTCCGAATACGCTAGATCATCTTCGTCGGCCGAGGGGGCGTATAGGCTCAGGCCGGAAGTCCTGTTGATTTCGATGCCGTCCACCACGCCTCCTGAGTCATCAGCTTCATAGCGTGCCACACACGACTGGTAGGCCTGGACGAGCAAGAGCGCCTCGAACTTGATCTCCAGGGGAAGATCACGCGCGCCGAACGCCTCCCCCATCAAGCCCATGTCGAGTAGCCACTCGTCCTCTGAGAATTCGCACTCGAGCAAGGAGGCGGACATCTCCTCGTGGTAGAGTCGGTCAAAACCCAGGCCGAGTTCCGATAGACGGTCCAGTCGCTCAACCACTCCTTCTACCGTATCCAAGTCGAAGAGTCCCATGGATGTTGAGTACTCAATGGCAGACGCCGTCCAGTCGATGTACCTCTCGACAAGCTCCTCCGCGAAGTCTCTCGGAGTCTGTGTGGGGTCCCAGGCGATGGTGTCCATTATCTGCATGTACGGGAGCCCCGTAGAGGGGACAAGCACTTCGCTCGCGACCAACAGGTCGGCGTAGTCGCTTATCTCGACGGCTAGTTCGAGGGTCCCGCCGCTGCATGTGTCGAGTATCACGAGGTCGAGTCCCCTTCCGATAGCTTCGTTCGTCATCGTCAACGCTGAGCGCAGCTCAGGAAGTGTGAGTATGTCGAGGCCGTCCGGGCAAAGCCCCCTCCATCCGGCTCCGTGGCCCCACATCACGAGGACAAGGTTCTCGGCGGGATACGCTGTCGAGGAGTATACGATGAAATCCCTGAGCGTCGCCGGCGAGCCAGTGTTCACCTCTCCTCCTCCAGGTATCACCGCACCGTCGTCGTCGAGTTCGGTGGACACGATCGTCGGGTCGAAGTAGTTGTCATCGTGCTCGATCCGGAGAAGCATGGAATTCGCCAGGCCTTCGGGGTCGACGAGCGCTATGATGTTCGTTCCATCGACCTGGTCGGCCGCTTCGAGCTCGTTTATATCCATCTCCCAGGGCAGGGCGTTCTCCGTGTCAGCCGCCATGTACACCATGACCGTCCAGGTGGATTCCCCCGGCTCCTGGGTCGCAGCCTCCTGCGGTGGAAGGCCCGATTGACAGGTCGAGGACGCGAGCACGGAGGCCAATAGTAGGCAGATACCGATCGCCCCGACTCGCGCGGTCATTCCGCCTCAACCCTCCGTGCGAGCTCTAGGCACTTCCTCACCGCTGATTTGAACGAGTCGATGTGCGATCGGCGGTACAGGCAGGCCGCTGGGTGATATGTGACGAGTCCCCTGAACCTCCTCTGACCGATCCTGAGCTCAGTCTCCGTGCCGTCGATGTCCGCCATTCGACCCGCGGAAGGAGTAAGCCTCTTCGCGACGGTCTGCCCCATCGCGCAGACCACGACTGGGTCCATCCGCGAGAGCTCTTCGCTGAGATGCTCGGCGCACGCCAGCAGTTCGTCCTTTCTGGGCCTCCTGTTCCCGGGAGGCCTGCAGCGTACGAGGTTCGTGACGTATACCTCATCCCTCGTCGCGCCGGCCTCGCTCAGCGCCTGGTCGAGGATTCTTCCGGCCATACCGACGAACGGCGTACCCCTGGCGTCTTCGTCGCGTCCCGGCGCCTCGCCGATGAAGACAACCTTCGCGTCGACTGGGCCCGTCCCGTTCACTATCTTCGTGCGTTCCTTGAAGAGACGACATCTCCTGCAATCGCTGAGTCTTAAACGTGATTTCATGTGAGGTCCTTGGCCTTGAATATCGAGACCAGCTCTATGCCGTTCCCGGAGAGCAGCTCGGAAGCGCCTTCCTCCCTGTCGACGACCACGATCGCCTTCGAGACTCTCGCCCCCTTGTCCCTGAGGGCTTCGACCACCCTCATCGTCGACCCGCCAGTGGTGGCGACGTCTTCGACCACGATGAACTCGTCTCCCTCGTGCACGTCCCCCTCCACCAAATCCTTCGTGCCGTGGTCTTTCGGCTCCTTGCGGACGATCACGAAAGGCTGTCCCGTCTCGAGTGCGACCGCGACGGCTAGCGGGACCGCCCCGAGGGCCATGCCCGCTATCTTCCTCCCGTTCACGTGAGGCGCGATCGCCTTGGCTATCGCCCCGAGCACGCGCGGGTCCGTGCTCGCGCGTTTGATATTGACGAAGTAGTTGCTTCTCTTGCCTGAAGCCAGGACGAAGTCTCCTGTCTGCACGACCTTGAGATCGATGAGCATCTGCCTGAGCAAGCGGGCGTCACCTCACCAAGGCACATTCTTCTTTCCCATCTTATAACCTATTATGTTGATGCCACGGTGCAGAAGGGGCACGACCACGAGCACTGCCACCAGACCCCATATCGCGTTGCCCTCCACGAAGTGATGGTCGAACCAGCCGAACTCGAAGATCATTACGAGCGCCACCGCCCCGATTACGAAGTTGTACTGATCAAGCCCCGGGGCCTTGATGCCCCTCTCGACTCCGAGCCTTCTCTTGATGAACGATCCCATGCTGTCCCCGACCATCGAGCCGAGGCCCAGGCATAGCACGACGACGAAGGCCGACGGCCACCCCCCGTGGGACCAGGCGTCCCCGAGGTCCGCGCTCTCGCCCAGGGCTATCTGGAACGCCCCGAACATGACCCCCGCGGCGGCCCCGCCGACGAAACCGCGCCAGGTCTTACCGTCCCCCAGTATCCTCATGCCCCTCCAGGTCTTGCCTAGGTCCATGGGAGTCCCACCACCGACGAGGACCGCGGCTGAGTTCGGTATCAGGGCGGGCAGCATCAACCAAAGGCCCGCGAGGGCCGCCTCAACAGGGGACATCTTCGGGGGCATATTGCAGAAGTGTGTAATAATTGAAACGCAAGGGAGAACGCCCATGGTGCGAATCACGCTGTGATGCGCTCATCGCTCCTGCCGACTGCCTGGAACCCCGAGGATTGGCTCAACCTCGGGACGCTCGGAGAAGAACCGCTCGGCCTCGAGCGCGGGGTCGCTGCACCTGATGGCGCCCAGGTCGGCGTCGAAGTGAGCCGCCCGTTTGTCGAGGAGGATGGCTATGCCCCTGTCGTTCTCCGATCGGATGAGCCTGCCGACAGCCTGCAGGAGCTTCCTCGTGGTCGGCGCCTTCACCGCGTGTTCCCACCCGTCGCCGAACTTGATCTCACAGAAGTACTGGAGCGCCCTGTGGCGCGCGGTGGGCTTCGGATACGGGATGCCCGCGATTATCGCCAGCTCCATCTCGTCGCCCGGGAAATCGATGCCCTCGCTTATCCTGCCCCCGGCGACCGCGTGTAGAATCGCGTTGCCATGCGCGGACTTGAAACCTTGGACGACGTCCATCAACTCCCCTTGGTCCATCGCGCGTGCCTCGCTGTAGACCTCCCTTCCCTGCGTCGCACCGTCCAGCAGCGCGCCTATCCGCTCCATCGTGGAGTACGAAGGGTAGAATATCATGGTGTTCCTGCGCGTGGTCGAGAGAACCGACGAGATGTGGTCCGCTATCCTCTCCACGATCTTCGGGTCCCTCTCGAGGTCCTCGTACCTGGTGGTGACGTCGTCCACGAACACTACCTTCCTGTTCTTAGGGGGGAACGGCGACTCGACCTCGACCTTGAGCGCGTCCCTGGGGAGCCCGATCGACACCGCGTAGTCGTCCAGGGGCCGCAGAGTGCCCGACATGTGCACGCTCGAGTGGCACTCCATCACGGGCCTGCAGGCTATCGAGGCGTCCAGGCAATAGGCTTCGAACGCGTTCGCCTCCGACTTCACGATCAGTTTGACATACTCCCCTTCGTCCAGAGTGTGCCACGAGGTCAGGAAGCCGGACGTCCGATGGATGAACGACCGCGGGAGCTTGCCGGCCGCCTTCTTCGCGTCCCTGACCATCTCGCCGTAGTTCGCGAGCTGTGAGAAGACGCCCTTCAGCTTGGTGCTGGTGGACCGCGTCCCGAACATCAGCTCCTCCTCCAGGAACGACTGGGGTATTATGCCGTCCTCGTCGATTAGGTACTCCTCGGTCGCCCGCTCGAGAGCGCTTCCGAGCAGCGAGAAGAAGTCCCGCATGCTCGTGCCCTCGGACACCTCCGGGTCCCCGAACTCGTCGATCTCTATCTCGGCCAGCCTGAGGGTTATATCAGACAGCCTCGCGGACCTCAGCTCCCTTGCGAAAGACGGCAGGTTGTGAGCCTCGTCGACCACCAGGACTATGTCGCTCGCCGTGCATCCCATCCAGTCCAGGAGCGTGTGACGGATGAACTTGTCGAAGAACATTATGTACGGGGCCGCGACGACATCCGCGCCGGGAACATGCATCTTGGTCGCCTCGTACGGGCAGAGCGTCCGGTCGTGACAGTATTCGGTGAACTCCTCCGCGGTGGGCAGCTCCCTGCGCAGGTATCTGGTGACCTCCTTCATGTCCTCGGACATCGTGGACGCGAAGAACCGGCACGCGCTCTCGTCCCCGCGCATGACCCGTGCCTTCCTCTCCCCACACACTTTGGAGAGCTCCTCGGGTGTGCCTTCGGAGAGTTCAGCGTCCGCCTTCGCCAGAGGGCACATGTTGCGTCTCCCCTGGATGGCTATGCCGAAGAAGTCCCGGCCACCGCCTATCTTCCGCAGCTCGTACATGACCTGCCGCTGTTGCGAGTTCGTGCGGGTCAGGTAGAGGAGCTTCTTCCCCCTGCGTTTGCAGACCTCGAGCGCCCCGCAGAGCGAGCATACCGTCTTGCCGGTGCCAGTGCCGCTCTCGACGACAAGGTGCGCCCTGGATTCACAGGCGGAGTTCACGAGCTCCACGAGCTTCTCCTGACCCCGCCTCGGGGGGTACGGAAAACCATCACGCATCTGCAGCCGAAGAGCCCTTGGCTCATTCAATACAGTTTGCCCGGCATGGGTGAAAATAGCTCGGTCGACGCGAAGGTCATTCCCTTGACCAGATGTCCTCAGGGATCTCGTCGTACACCGTGGCGCCCTCTTCGAGCTGCGCGTCGGACTTGCCCTTCCCATATATCAGCTCGGATATGCGCTCCTTCCGGAACATCCAGTAGTGTATCCGCCACTCCCTTCCGTCGTAGAGCGTGGTCTCCTCGCGTTCCGTGGTGAGTATGCCAGCGTCCTCCAGCATGTAGAAGGCGTCCCTGTCCTCGGGCTCGAGTACGTTGTCGATTATCCTCTCGCTGTACCCGAAGAAGTTCATGACGTGCTGCGCCATCGCCCTCGCCTCCTCCTCAGGCATGCCGGCCTTGTCGATGCTGTTCTTGATCGCCTTCGTCAGGTGCTCAACCGTGAGCGTCGAGTCAGCGACGTCCACGTCAGTCTTCTTGAGCTTGGTGATGATGTTCAAGGACTCGTCTAACGTCTCCCCTCGCCTCTTCATTACACAATCGCCCCCGGCCTCTCAAAAAACTCCTGTACTCGCAACGGAGTTTTCATTTAGATGGTCGAGGTATAAATATGTTGGCTTTCCACGATTCTGCGTGGCAAGAGTGTTACAATCGTAAGCGTGTGTCGAGTTCCGGATTGATGGAGGAAGATGGACATGCTGGCCGAGTTTAGTGTGGTCCCGTTGGGAAAGGGCGAGAGCATAAGTCAGTACGTAGCCGAGTGCATGAAACTGGTGGACGCGTCGGGCCTGGACTATCGGTTCACGCCCATGGGCACGGTGCTGGAAGGAGACTTCGACGAGGTCATGTCCGTGATACACGAGTGCCACAAGGCGGTGATGGCCTCGTGTCCGAGGGTGCTCACGACGATAAGGATCGACGACCGAAAGGGCGTATCTCACGGGCTGGAGTCGAAGCTGGAGTCAGTGGAAATAAAAGTGGGAAAGAGGCTGAAAAGAGAATAGGTTTGAATTCACAGCATCCACAGGTTGGGCCAGAACGATCCCCAGAAGCCGACGAGCACCAAGAGCGCTGTCGCACTGAGGAGCAGGGCTACCCGGACCCACTTGTTCATATCGGCCCTGAGTATGGCGCCCATGTAGAGCNNCGTCATGACGAACAGGCCGAGTCCCTTGAGGACCATGCCCGCATCAATCCAGCCTTCGGACTCTCCGAGGCCCCACATCCAGGACCCGATCATCATTAGGAAGAGTCCTACGACAACCCCTAGTGCCAGCCATATGTCCGTCGCCAACGACCTGACGTAGTCGGATGGCGGTCTGTGTACCGGCTGGTACTGCATTCCATAAGCAGGGTATGGCGTCTGCTGCTGTGGTTCACTACTCTGTCCAGAAGACATTTTCATCCCTTCCAGGCGCATATTGACTTGTCAGGTGTTTATATCTTTCGGAAAACTATATAAATTCGGGATTGAGCGGGCGGTCGGGCGCAGGGCCTCAAGGAACGCTCTTCAAGCACACCGCACATGGTGGGCCAGGGACGTCACTACTGGCTCTCCTCGTTGTCCTCGTCCTCTTCCGTGCGCGCGCGTCGGTCTCTGACGACGACCAGTCTGCACTTGCGCACGCGGGCGACTACTGGCTTGCCGAAGTGTATCTCCAAGTACCGCACGTCCTGGGCGACTGAGATCTGGATTCCTTTCGGATAGGGGGATCCTGTCTCGAAACGATGTACTTTGGGGTATATAAATGGTAATCACGTTCATCGAATCTGTGCATCGCCTGGCGACAGGAAGAGATATATGCTTGTAGTGAGCGGAACGCTGGACTGTGTACTGGGTCTATCGAGGCGGCCTGTTCCGTTTGTAATCAAGCGCCTTGGCTTTCACTGCCTCGAGTTCGCGCGCGATCCTGGACGTCTCCTCTTCTGTCACCCTCCTCATGGCCTTCGCAGGCGAGCCCAACACCAGCTCCCCCGGTCCTATCTCCATGCCAGGTGTCACCAGGCTCCCCGCGCCTACTATGGCCCCGTCACCTATCCTGGCGCCGTCCAGCACTATCGCGCCGACGCCCACAAGTACGCCGCTGCCTAGAGAGCAGCCGTGGAGTCTGACTCCATGAGAGACCAGACACCCCTCCCCTGTCGTCACCGGCTTCCCGCTCGGGGCTTCGACGAACGCCTGGTCCATGACCGCAGAACCCCTTCCGACGCAGACTGAGTCGTCGTCCGCCCTCAGCACGGCCCCGGGCCAGACGGACACCCCCTCGCCCAAGGTGACATTGCCGATCACCAGGGCGTGCTCGTCAACGTACGCGCTCTCGGGTATGGTCGGGCCCACGCCCCGGTAACTTCTGATCGCCATCGTGGAGTGATGGGCGTCCTTGGGTTATCTACCTTTCACACTCGGAAAAGACGCTATGCGGACAGGTTTAATACCCTGGACGGTCCTTTCCTTTTCTGCCCCCATCTGACACACAATGCTTGTCCGACCGACACGGAGGAGCGCCAATTGCCCGACGACGCCATTGATGATGCTGGAATTCTCAGGGAGATTGTCTCCCTGACTGTCGATCTCGCCGATGTCTCAGACGCCGAGAGGGCCTATTCCCTGATCGCCTCCTCGCTCAGGAAGCTGACCGACTCCGACTATTCCGGCGTGATGGTCTACACGCGAGGATTCACGGGCATCAAGTTCGTCGGATCGGATGGCTTGGACTTGGGTGAGCTGAACCGACTCCCACCCGTGTTGGTCGACCCCGGAGCGCGCGAACGTCTCGCGTCCGGACCGCGGTCGACGGTGGTCTTCTTCGAGGACGAGGAGGAAGTTCATGGGGGCGCAATCGAGTTGTACAAGGCGTTGGACATCGGCCCGATGCTATCCGGTTCTGTGATGTTCAAAGGGGAGCTCATAGGCTTCCTCGTGGCCGCTCGGAAGAAAGGAGGCGACGTTTATGACGCCAACCAGTCGAGGGCGGTCTCTCTCCTGGCTGACTCCATGGCCTCCGTGCTGGACCATATGAGGACGAGTCACAAGCTCACGACGACTCAGGAGACGACGGAGAGGCTGATGTCCGTCGCCCCGATAGGTCTAATGACGATCGACTCGAAGGGTATGATCGGTTCCGTGAACAGGCAGATGCTCGCCATTCTCTGTGCCGGGTCCGAGGGAGACCTCGTGGGCACGAACATCTTCGAGATCCCCGCTGTGCTGAAGTCGGGCCTGGACTCGCTCCTGATGCAGGTCTTCGATGGCCAGTCAGGAGAGAAGAACGAGGTCCATTTCGTCCCCAACCCCGACAAGGTGTTCTATCTGCACGTCAAGGTCGTGCCTGTCACCTCGGACGGGGGCGAGATCGAGTCCGCCCTGCTGGTGGCGATGGACATCACGTCGAACGTTCGCCTCCAGAGTCAGCTTGAGCGGTCGTACGAGAAACTGATTCAGACATACCAGGAGCTTGAGCGCGTGACGAAGATGAAGACGCAGTTCATAGACATCGTGTCACACGAGCTCAGGACCCCACTGACCGTCATGAGGGGTTATCTGGACCTCCTGGAGTCGGACTGCGCGGCCGCCTCGGACCCGAAGTTCGCCCACAAGCTCAAGACCCTGAGGGCGAACACGGACAAGCTCTACGCGCTGGTCGAGAGCATGCTTGATGTCAGCAGGCTGGAGAAGGGGACGCTCCAGATCAACGCCGAGCCGACGAAGATAGACGCGGTCCTGGACGAGGTGGTCAAGGCGCGGTCACATGACGCCTCCGAGAAGAAGCAGACCCTGTCCCTCGAGGTGGAGGGAGACCTGCCTCTCATAATGGCGGACAGACGGAGGGTCCGGGACGTGTTCAACAACCTCCTGGACAACTCGATCAAGTACACGGAGGAGGGCGGTAAGGTCTCCGTCGGGGCTAGGGACGAGGGAAAGACCATACATGTATGGATCAGGGACAACGGCGTCGGCATACCCCTCGAGAACCTAGGCAGGATCTTCGACAGGTTCTACATAGTCGCCAGCGACGACCTCTCCCACCAGGTGAACAGGATCGGCCTCAGCCTGCCGATATCGAAAGGGATAGTCGAGGCCCACGGCGGGCGCATCNNGGTGGAGAGTCAGGTGGGAAGGGGCAGCGTGTTCCACGTCAACCTTCCCAAGGAGTCGCCGGGATAGGTTTCTAATACATCCGGGCATTCTAGTGGCCGATGGACCGCAGGAACTTCTCCACCGCGGTGATGCTCACCGCTATCGCCAGCCTCATCTGGGGCACTTCCTTCCCCGGTGTGAAATGGGGCCTCGGATATGTCGGCAATGACGTTCTGTTCCTGTGGCTCAGGTTCGCGGTCGCGAGCGTGTTCACCCTTTCAATCGTCCTGTGGCTCAAGCGTTTCTCTTTCTCGGTGCTGAAGGTCCCCACGATTTGGCTCATCGGAGGATTGAACGCGGCGGCGTTCGTGGTCCAGTACGTCGGCCTCAACTACACTACCGCGTCCAAGACCGCCCTGCTCGTCGACATAAACGTCGTCGCTGTGGCGATAATCTCATACTTCGTGTTCGCTGAACGGATAGGGTCCAAGCAGGCCATAGGGATTGCCTCTGGTGTCGCCGGCATCGTACTCATCACCGGTGACGGAGGGATGTCTTTCGAGAGGTCTGAGTTCATCGGCGACCTCCTCGTGTTCGGCTGCGGCTGGCTGTGGGCGTTCTTCATCGTGATGAACAAGAAGATCGTCACGACCTACAGCGCGGTGGAGGTCAGCTCCTCAGCGATCGTCACCTCCACCGTCTGGCTCACGATCCCGTTGGCCTATGTGTACTTGACCGGCGCGGACTTCACGGTCGAAGCGCCGGCGTGGGCCGCGGTTGCCTACCTCGGAGTGTTCTGCACTTCGATTGCGATACTCCTCTGGGCCGCGGGGCTCAAAGGGGTGTCCGCCACCTCATCAGCCACCATCATGCTAATCGAGATAGTGGTCGCCTTGGCTATCTCGATCTCGTTGCTGGAGGAGACGCTCAGGCCCGTCGCGGCCGTGGGCGCGGCGCTGGTTCTCGCGGCGGGCCTGAGTGCCAATGACGCGCGGGCACAGGCTTACCCGAACAAAACCATCCGCATGGTGGTACCGATCGGCGCCGGCGGCGGCACCGATACCATGGCGCGGCTCATTTCGCAGC
>DUGQ01000119.1:6353-7125 GCA_013331315.1 Thermoplasmata archaeon | reverse complement strand
GCTAGGTGGTTGTCCACCAGGGCCGACAGCAAGTTGTGGGCGGTGCCCACGGCGTGGATGTCGCCAGTGAAGTGCAGGTCGATGTCCCACATCGGGTAGACCTGCGAGTAGCCTCCCCCAGTCGCCCCGCCCTTGATCCCGAATGTCGGTCCCAGCGAGGGCTCTCTCAGGGAGAGCATGACCTTCTTTCCTAGATGCCCCATCGCCTGGCAAAGGCCGATGGAAGTGACGGTCTTCCCCTCTCCTGCCTTCGTCGCTGTGATCGCGGTGACGAAGATCAGCTTGCCGTCCTTGTTGTTCTCGAATCTCTTCAGTACGCTCAACGGTACCTTCGCCTTGTACTTACCGTAGAAGTCGAGGTCATCGCGGGAAAGGCCTACCTTCTCCGCGATCTTCTCGATGTGCTGTACTTTCGCTTCCTGAGCAATCTCGATATCCGGCTTCATAGCCATTTTGCGTAACCCCCTTTGCCCCCGTAATCAGAAGGTCGTTATAAATCCTTTCGGAACTCTTGGCGTGATGGCCCGTGCGCGCGAGAAACCTTAAGTAAGCCGCCTGCATCAGCCTTTTCAGGAAGTGATTGAGATGGTGGCGGACGTCATAAGTGGCAACGAGGTTGCCAAGACCATAAGGGGCGAGCTCAAGGAAGAGATATCCAAGATGAAGTCATCCGGCGTCACACCGGGGCTCGTGGTCATTCTCGTAGGCGAGGACCCCGCCTCTCAGGTCTATGTGCGCAAGAAGGGCGAGGCCTGCCAGGAACTGGGCATTC
>DUGQ01000119.1:0-6312 GCA_013331315.1 Thermoplasmata archaeon | reverse complement strand
AGCTCCCGCTGCCGAAGCAGATCAGCGAGGAGAAGGTGCTCATGCGGATCGACCCAGGCAAAGATGTCGACGGCTTCCACCCCGTCAACGTCGGCAAGATGGTCGTCGGGGCGAAGTCGTTTCTCCCATGCACGCCCGCGGGTATCCAGGAACTACTCGTGAGGAGCGGCAACGAACCGAAGGGGAAGCACGTGGTCGTGGTCGGACGCAGCAACATAGTCGGCAAGCCCATCGCGAACATACTGGTCCAGAAGGCCCCGGGCGCTGACGCTACAGTGACTGTCTGCCACTCGAGGACCGCTGACCTGCCTGGCGTCACCCGCCAGGCGGACATCTTGATAGCGGCGATCGGCGTCCCGAAGTTCGTCAAGGCCGACATGGTCAAGGACGGAGTGGTCGTGATAGACGTCGGCGTCAACAGGATCGACGACCCATCGACCAAGAGCGGAACACGTCTTGTCGGTGACGTCGACTTCGAGGCCGTGAAAGAGAAGGCCAAGGCCATCACCCCGGTGCCGGGAGGCGTGGGCCCCATGACCATCACGATGCTCATGAAGAACACGGTCCAGGCGGCAAAGGTGCACCACAATTGGAAGGGCTGAGTCCTTCGGGTCTTTGCCTCAGGCTCTCGGCCGAAACTCCTTCCCACTGGGCCTTTCATCTCCGGGGGCGGTTTTTATTCAAGTTCGATTATTGTCGTTATAGTTACGAAAGTCGGCGACGAATCGACCTTCGGCGTTCCGCATCAGGAAGTCGCGACTTCTGAAATCGCCGTTGTTGAAACGAAAAGCCTTAAAATGAGTTCTCGAATGCACTCGATGGGAATCGCGCCAAATAGACGGAAACGCGCTTCGGAAGACGGCGTTTCGTATACCTGCCGCGGATTGGGCATCTGAGATCGGTCAGGGCGGAGTCTTGACCTCAAAACGACGCTGTCGCCCGGAAGGGCGCGGGGTTCCCCGTGACGAGACGGATGGCGCTGGACACGCGAGACATGGCGTGCCAGCCCAAGTGGAAGTGAAAGAAGATGACAGAGAAGGATAGCGAGTTGATGCATAGCGATGTTGTAAGGAAGGACATAGCCAAGCTCAGGCTGAAGCCCAACCTGCAGGGATACGAGGAACTGAGGAAGACGTTCAAGTGGTCCGATGCTGAGAAGCTCGTGGATTGGTACCCTGGAGGGAAGATCAACTCCGCGTACAACGTCATCGACAGGCACGCTCTTGGCGAGAAGAAGGACAAGGTCGCGCTGATCTACGATGACGGCGAGGGCAAGATAGAGAAGTTCACGTTCAAGCAGATGTACGAGCAGACGAACAAGTTCGCGAACGTGCTGAAGAAGCTCGGCGTGAAGAGGCAGGACAGAGTCTTCGTCTTCCTGCAGAGGACCCCTGAGCTGTACTTCAGCTTCCTAGGGGCTATCAAGGCGGGCGCGATCGCGAGCCCCATGTTCCCCGCGTTCGGGCCGGACGCGATAAAGGACAGGCTCCTCGACAGCAGCGCCGTCGCGATAATCACTGACTCGGAGCTGGTGAAGCGCGTCTACCAGGTCAAGGATCAGCTGCCCGACCTCAAGCACGTGATCGTGTCGGACAACGCCAATCTAGATGCTGGAGAGATAGACTACAAGGCGGAGATGGCCAGCGCATCCGACAAGTTCGAGACCGTGCAGATGGACCCAGAGGAGTTCCAGTTCATGCTCTACACCTCCGGCACAACCGGCAAGCCGAAGGGCGTGGTTCACGCGCACAAGGGAATCGTCCAGCAGACCCTGTCGACCCGCTGGGTCTTGGACGTGCACGACGAGGACGTCTACTGGTGCACCGCCGACCTAGGATGGGTCACTGGTGTCGTCTACGGTTGCCTCGGGCCGTGGTCCTGCGGCGCGACTCAGGTGGGCCTGGGCGGAAGGTTCGACCCGGAGAGATGGTACAGGTCGATCCAGAACCACAAGATAACGATATGGTACACTGCCCCTACCGCCGTCAGGATGCTCATGGCGAAGGGCGACGACCTCCCGGCGAAGTACGACCTGAACAGCCTCAGGGCGCTGTACTCGGTCGGCGAGCCGCTCAACCCCGAGGGGGTCAAGTGGGCCTTGGACGTCTTCGACAGCAAGCCCTTCCACGACACGTGGTGGCAGACCGAGACCGGAAGCATACTGATCACCAACTTCCCTGAGATGCCGATAAAGCCGGGCTCGATGGGAAAGCCCCTTCCGGGCGTCTACGCCGCCATTGTCGACGAGGATGGCAATGAGCTCCCGCACGGTGAGGAGGGCAGTCTCGTTATAAAGCCTGGCTGGCCGTCCATGATGAGACAGATCTGGAAGAACGAGGCCAAGTACAACGAGTACATGAGGAACGACTGGTACTACACCGGCGACACGGCCCAGGTCGACAAGGACGGTTATTTCTGGTACGTGGGAAGGGCCGACGACGTGATCAAGACCTCTGGCGAGCGTGTTGGCCCGTTCGAGGTGGAGAGCGCCTTGATAGAGCACGAGGCGGTCGCGGAGGCCGGCGTCATCGGCAAGCCCGACCAGCTCAGGGGCAATATCATCAAGGCGTTCATCGTGTTGACGCCGGGCCACACCGAGTCCGACGAGCTCAAGAAGGACATCCAGAAGCACGTGAAGAGCCGGCTGGCCGGTCACGCGTATCCGAGGGAGATCGAGGTCGTGAAGACGCTTCCCAAGACAAGGAGCGGTAAGATCATGAGGAGGCTCCTGAGGGCGAAGGAGCTCGGTCTGCCGATAGGGGACACGTCGACCCTAGAGGACTGAGCGACGGGGCCGAAAACGCCTTAGCGCCACGGAGGGGTACACCTCTCCGTGTATCATCCCTTCCGCTCGTGGCGGCCGGGATACGCTGGGTTGAGAGGTTGGTGCGATGAGGGAGAATCTGGATTCGAAGACGAGGCTCATGGACGGCAACGCCATGTTCCGACGGACAACGGACCCCTCCCTCCTCGCGAGACTAAGCAAGGCCCATGAGCCGTTCATCGCCATATTGACCTGCTCTGACGCACGCGTCGACCCCGCGAAGGTGTTCAACCTCTCGCTCGGAGACGCCTTCGTCGTCAGGGCCGCGGGGAACACCGCGACAGACCCTTCTGTGATCGGGAGCCTCGAGTACGCGGTGGATTGCCTCGAGGTCAAGGCACTCCTGGTCCTCGGACATACTGAATGCGGGGCGATCAAGGCGAGCTACGAGTGCGTGGAACCCGGGAACCTTGACGGCGTGCTCAGGGACGTCGAGAGCGCGAAGTCCAAGCTCGACCCGACGGAGGCGAGGGACCCTGGCCTCGTCGCGGAGAGCAACGTACGGTTGCAGCTTCGAAAGCTCGAGGACACGAGCACGATAATCAGGGACGCCGTGGCAAGGGGCAAGCTGACCATGTACGGCGCGGTCCTGGATATTGGGACTGGCGCGGTGAGATTCATCTGATAATCAAGTTGATAGTACGGAAGAGATAGAATGTCTGTTAGAGTGAACAAGGATACCGAAGAGACTTCGGACGGAAGCCACGTGATGAACCGGTGGATCGTAGTGGTCGGCGCGCTGCTGATACAGTTGGCGCTCGGCGCGGTCTATGCGTTCTCTATATTCACGTCGCCACTGTCCGATACGCTTGGATGTGACCCGAAATCGTTTCAGATACTGGGGATATTCTCCGCGGCGATCGCGATATTCGCCGTGACGATGATATTCGCGGGTCGGCTGCAGGACAAGAAGGGCCCGCGGATCATCGCAACGATGGGCGGTCTGGTGTACGGAGCCAGCTACGTGCTCGCGGCGTTCTCGACAGAGAACATCGTGATGATGTACATGTCGTACGGCGTCGTAGGCGGCATCGGTCTCGGCCTGGGTTACGTCTGTCCGCTCGCAGCGGTCGTCAAGTGGTTCCCAGACAAGAGAGGTCTTGTGTCAGGGATAGCCGTTGCTGGCTTCGGCGCGGGCGCGTTCATCTTCACGCAGGCCGGCAAGTGGATCATAGAGGCGTCATCGGACGGCCTCAGCAACTCGTTCCTGTACCTCGGGATCATATTCCTGTTGATGGTAGTTGGCGGAGCCCAGCTGTTGAGGGACCCGCCCCAGGGATGGGCGCCAAAAGGGTATGTGCCAAAGACGAACGGTGGAAGGGCGAACGGCGAGTTCGAATGGCGCGAGATGATGAGGACAAGGCAGTTCATCATGCTCTTCTCGATGTTCCTCCTGTCCGCCACCGCAGGGCTGATGATGATAGCCAACGTGAAGAACCTCGCGCAGTACCTCGACACCTCCGGGACGCTGCTCGTCGTCGCGCAGTTCCAGACGATCGCGGGGCTGATAGCCCTGTTCAACGGCGCTGGCCGGATCAGCTGGGGGAAGATCTCCGACATACTCGGACGGGCGAATACCATGAAGCTGATGTTCATAATCCAGGCTCTGGTGCTGTTCGGCGCCGCCGGGTTCTTCTTCGTGCGACCATCCACGGAAATCGTCCAGTTCGCGGGGCTTACTGCGCTCGCGTCCGCGGTAGGGTTCACGTTCGGAGGCAACTTCGCCCTGTTCCCTTCCACGACCGCCGAGTACTTCGGCACGAAGAACATGGGCATCAACTACGGCCTGGTCTTTGGCGGCTACGGCGCCGCTGGAGTCCTCGGCGGGCTCATACCCGGCATAATGGCCACCGCGGAGGACGGTTACGTCTGGGTGTTCGTCGCGACCGGTGTGGCGTCGCTCGTGGCCTTCTTGATGGCGGTGCTGATAAGGTCGCCCTCAAGGGAATGACTACTGAGCCTCGGCGACAAGGTCAGACGGCGGCGAAACTCTCTGAAAACCCCTTCTCTAGGCTTTCTCCAAGTGTGCGGCGCACACCTTGAACTCGGGTATCTGCGCTATCGGGTCGAGAGCGTTGTTCGTCAGTCTGTTCGCGGCGGCTTCCGCGTAGTGGAACGGGATGAATATCGTGCCCGGTCTGATCCAGTTGGTGACCCTCGCCGCGAGCGTTATCGAACCCCTTCTCGATGAGACCCTGACGCTCTCGCCGTCGGATATGCCGAGGTTGCGAGCGTCCTCCGCGTTCACCTCGACATATGGATCTGGCGCCTCGCGTTGAAGCTTCACTGACCTTCTCGTCATCGAGCCCGTGTGGAAGTGGAACAGGTTCCTCCCCGTCGTGAGCACGAAGGGGAAGTCCTCGGAGGTCTCCTCTGCTGGGGGCGTGTGCTCGACGATCGCGAACACTCCCCTGCCTATCTTGAACGAGCCCTCGTGCAGCACCCTAGTCCCGGGATGGTCCTTGTTCGGGCACGGCCATCTGACGGTCTCCTTGTCTATCCTCTCGTAGCTGACGCCGCCGTAGATCGGCGCGACCGCGGCCATCTCGTCCATGACGTCGGAGGGTGAGCCGAAGTCGAAACCGTCGTTCCCTAGCATCGTTCCCAGGGTGCATGCGATCATCCAGTCCGGCCTGGCCTCGCCCGGTGGCTCGACGGCCTTGCGCACGACCCGTATTGCCCTGTCGGTGGACGTGAATGTGCCGTCTTTCTCGGCGTAGCACGCGCCTGGCAGCACGACATCCGCCAACCTGGCTGTCTCGGTGGGGAATATGTCTACGACTGCCAAGAACTCGAGCTTCTTGATAGCCGCCTCGATGTGGCCGATGTCCGGGTCCGACATCATCGGGTTCTCGCCGAATATCAGCATCGCCTTCACGCCGCCGGTCAAGGCCTCGTTGAACGCTCGTGTCAATGTCATCCCCTTCTTGCCGCTGAGCGTTCGACCCCACGCNNCCTGGACGTTGCACTGCCCCCTCAACGGGTTGACTCCTGTCGACTCCTTCCCGACATTGCCGGTAACCATCGCGAGGTTGGCGAGCGTTCTGACCAGGTTCGTGCCGTTGCTGTGCTGGGTTATCCCCATCGCGTACGCGATCATCGCCCTGTCCGCTCTCGCGTAGATTCTCGCGGCCTCCACCAGCTGGTCCTTGGATACACCCGTGATCTCCTCCACCTTCTCCGGTGTGTACTTGCTGACGAGCTCCTTCAGCTCCTCGAACCCGGAAGTCCTCTCGTCCACGAACTCCTTGTCGTGCAGGCCCTCCGAGATGATGACGTTTATCATCCCGTTTATCCACGCCACATCAGTCCCCGGTTTCTGGCGCATGCTTACTGTCGCGACCCTGGACAGAGGCGTGTCTCGTGGGTCGACGACTATAACGCTCGCCCCCTTGTGGAGCGCCTTGAGTATCCTGGAACCGATGAGCGGATGAGCCTCCAGCGTGTTGGAGCCTGTGACGAGCACGCAGTCGGCGTCCTCGAACTCC
>DUGQ01000043.1:898-6652 GCA_013331315.1 Thermoplasmata archaeon | reverse complement strand
GGTGGGCATTCCCGTGTTCTCTCAGCACGTGGACGACGTCAAGGCCGGAAGCACCACGGGCCATGTCTCGATCGAGAACGTGCTCTCCTCGGGGGCGAAGGGCACGCTGGTCAACCATTCCGAGAGGAGAATAAGGATATCCGAGATAGCCACAGTGGTGGCCAAGGCGAGGGATGGCGGTCTGTCCACGATCGTGTGCACCAACGACCTCGCGGTGACGAGAGCGTGCGCCGCCCTCGGACCGGACTACGTCGCGATAGAGCCCCCGGAGCTGATCGGAGGGGACGTCTCCGTCACGAGCGCCAACCCGGACATCGTCGCTCAATCCGTGAGGGTCGCCAAGGAGGTCTCGCCCTCTGTCAAGGTGCTCTGTGGCGCTGGTGTCAAGACCGGCGCGGACGTCGCGAAGGCCATTGAGCTCGGCACGAACGGCGTCCTGCTGGCGAGCGGCGTCGTGAAGGCGACCGATCCCAGGCGTGCCCTGCTGGACCTAGCCTCGGGCATGCGGTAGTCGCCAGAAGGCTGCCTGTAGCCGATACTTTGTACTCTCCGCATGGCGTCCGCCTTCCAGATGATTCTGCGGGTGGTGGCGCCGGCGGTCGTGGCATGGGCCTGTCTCGCGGCTTCGTTGAGCTGTGGAGCACTGTCCGATGACGGATTGACGGTGACGGAACCACTCTTGTCGATCCTTCCACATGTACTCATCTCGGAGTTCTATCCGTGCGCTCTCGACGACGACGAGTACGTCACGCTGTCCAACCCGAGCGAGGACGACGTGAGTCTGGCTGGCTGGCAGCTGACGGACGGTGAAGGACGTCTGGTGTTCCTCGGCTCGGCTGTCGCGCCCGCGGGCTCCCGCCTCACGATCAGCTTCAACGCTTCCTCCTTCGCCGCCGCCTACGGGGTTCATCCAGAAATGTCCCTCGACGAGGGCTCGTCGACGAGAGCGTGCGAGGTGACTGCGTCGTTCAGGCTGGGGAACGACGGTGACTCACTGGTCCTCAGAGACGCCGACGGGCGAACGGTCGATTCCGTCCTGTACGGAGAATGCGGCGACCTCGTGACCGGCTGGTCCGGGCCGTCTATCCCGGCTCCGCGGATGGGGGAGGTGATGATGAGGACTCTGAGCGGCGGCATCCCGTGCGACACTGACTCGTCAGCTGATTGGATGCCGTTCCGGGAATACAGGTATGGCTACACATCGTTCGAGACGTTCACCTCGACGGTCGAGCCCGGCAACCTCACCCTCTTCACGAGCCCGGATTGCGCTTCGGACGTGCTCTCCGCCGTGGTCAGCGCCGCTCGCGTCACCATCCGTCTGTGCGCCTACGAGTTCTACTCATGGTTCGTGTGCGGCCTCCTGATCGACGCGCTCGAGCGCGACGTCGCCGTTCGGATCCTCGTCGATGGCTCTCCTTCTGGAGGCATCGACCCGAGAGGCGTCGATGTCCTCTCCGTGCTCGTGAGGGCTGGCGCGTCCGTCAGGGTGGTCGCAGGCAGCGTCGACGCTGGCGTGGTCCGTCATGTGACAGCGTTGCACGCGAAGTACCTCGTCGTCGATGACGAGACTGTCGTCGTCATGTCGGAGAACTTCGTGCCCAGTGGTGTGCCGACGGACCACGTGTTCGCGAACCGGGGCTGGGGGATGTCGGCGGTCGACCGTGAGCTCTCCGGTTTCCTATCCACGGTCTTTGACGAGGACTCTAGGATGGGCAGGCCTGATGTGTCCGACTGGTTGGACGACGACAGGTACGAGCCAGGCGCGTGCTTGGGACNNGGTGCTGCCCTGAAGGCATGCTGTCCCCCTTGACCGTGGGCCCAGCAGCCCACGTCACCTTGGTAGTCTCCCCGGACGCGTCGACGGATGAACCGTTCCTGCGCGGCGTCCTCGCCGCTCAGGACAGCTTGCTGATCGAGCAGTTCCAGGTGGATCTGCTCTGGAGGACGAGATGGACGAATCTGGAGACTATGAGCCCGTTGCTGGAGGACGTGATTCGCGCGGCGCGCTCGGGCGTTCGGTCGAGGTTCCTCATGGACTCCTCATGGTTCAACCTGGAACGCAACGGTGAGGTCGCGGACTCTCTCGCCGCGGTGTACTCGGCTGAGAATCTAAGCTCCCAGACCCGTCTGATGTCGCCCTCGAGCCCGATCACCGTCCTTCACAACAAAGGGCTGGTCGTCGACTCGCGCGTGGCAATCGTCTCAAGCAACAACTGGGTCTACGCATCGTTCGCGAAGAACCGGGAACTCGCGGCAATGATCGACTGTCCTGAGGCAGCGAACTATTTCGCGACCGCTTTCGACGCCGACTGGTACCCCGACACGATCGATCCCGAGATCATCGTCCCCGCGGAGGTCCGCGCCGAGGCGGGCACGTGGGTGAGCCTGTCGTGCGTGGAGTGCTGGGACGACCGGCTGCTGGTGGACGTCGCCTGGGACATCGGCGCCGACGGCACGGTCGATGCGCACGGGCCTGTCCTGACCTTTCCAGCCGCCGTCCCGGGGGATGTGGAGGTGATCGTGACCGCCTCGGATGCCTGGGGCAACGAGGCGACCGAGAGGATAACGGTCCACGTGACGGGCGAGATCTATCTGGTGTCCCAGGCCGATTCGCGCGCGTTGGCCCTTCCGACGACGGTCGGGCTGTCTGCCGCTGTCGCGGCTGGCCTGTGGAGGATGCGGCGGCGCCTGTCGAGCGGGCGGAAGAAGTCTTCGCGGAAGATTAATGACCGCGCTGGGGATTAGTCCCTTGCCATGGCCGTCAGGAGATTCTCCATATCAGACATCCACGCAGTCATGCGCGTGACGAAGAAGTCGCTGGGCGAGACCTACCCGCCATCGCTGTACCTGACGATACACAACATCTGGGCGGACGGCTTCATGATATCCGAGGAGAACGGGCAGGTGGTGGGATTCATAGCCGCTGTGGAGTCCGAGAAGAGGGTCGCGCGGATCCTCATGCTGGCCGTGCTGCCGGAGCATAGGCAGCGCTTGCATGGGTCGCGGCTGCTCAAGAAGCTGGAGGACAGGTGCAGGGCCGGCGCCTTCCAGGCGATCAGGCTCGAGGTGCGCAAGAGCAACCTGACCGCCATATCGTTCTACGAGCGTCGCGGGTACTCCGTCGTGGGCGACATAGACAACTTCTATCTCAATGGCGAGGACGCCTACCAGATGATGAAAGTGATGCAGAGCTGAGCGGGGCTCGCGTCGTCTACCGGTACCCCGCCTTGTCGTCGTTGGCGTGGACGTTCCAATAATGGTAGGGCGAGCTCTCGCGCTCCGAGGCGCTGATGTCCTTGGACACGCCCCCCATGTATGAACCGTACCTCTCCTTGATCTGCTCCTCGACCGGCCGGGCGCGCTTCAACGCGTCCCGGATGTGCCTCCCCTCGATGTACTTGGCGTGCTCGACTATGGCTATGTCCCCTGCCGCCCTTATCAGTCCACCGAGCTCTCGGAGCCTGAGCGTGAGCGACCGGTCCTTGCTGTCGACGAGCTTGGCCCTCTTCTTGGCCTCCTCGATTATGATCGCGACCGCCTCCCTGGTCGCGTGCGGGATCTTGCCGTCCATCGCGATCTCCTGGGCGACGAACTGGGATATCTTGATACGGTTCTCGTCCGTGTCCGGCATGACGGTCTCCACCAGTACCTCGTAGCCCCCGCCGTTGATCCTCGAGCGCAGGGGAGAGAGTATCTGGCTCAGGTCCTGTATGTTGCAGGCCCCGACGAAGATGAAGTCGCATGGGACGTTGTCCACTCTCACGCTCGCGCCCGCGCTCTGCGGGTTCCTGCCGGTGATGGGGAACCTCCTCTCCTGCATGGCCGTCAGAATGAATCTCTGCAGGTTGCCCAGGTGTGGCAGCTCGTCCACGAAGATCACGCCCTGGTGGGCGCTGTGTATCGCCCCCGCGACTACTCTGTCGAACGGTTGCGTTCCCAGTTGCGGGTGCCCGCCGTACGGGTCGTGCCTCACGTCGCCCAGGAGCTCGGTCTCGCTCGCCCCGGTCGCCAGTATGAACGGGTTCCTGTCTATGGAGACGATCACCTTGCGGGGGCTCATTTTCTCCAGGTTCCTGCGGTTCTCGAGGGCCTGCTGGTCGAGCACCTTTATCATCTCGCCCGAGCGCTCGAACACGACCACCTCCTCCTTGCCGAACCTCTTCCTGGTCGTCGTGACCCTGTCGCGCCCGGCCATGCCGCCCATCGTGACCTCCACGAGGCCTCCGAGGAGGTCCCCGAACGGGTTGTTCGTCGTGGTGCGGCCATAGCTCACCTTGGTCTGCTGGCACTTCGGGCAGAAGGTCTCCCTCGGGGATGAGTACTCCCCGCAGTTCGCGCACCTGTAGCCCAATCGCTCCGCCACGTTGACCGGCGCTTCTTTCGGGTCGATGAACTCGCCCTCGGCGGAGCCCTTCGAGAGGTTCTCCTTCTCGACCTCCTCCGCCACCTTCACCTCGACCATGGGCCGCTCGGGGTTCTCCGGGTTGTGCACGACCCTTATCTCCTCCGAGGGTCTGGGAAGGTGAAGGGCCAGGGCCTGCGCGATCATCGACTTCCCTGTCCCAGGGGGCCCTACGAGCAGGAAATGCCTCCTCTGAGAGGCGGCGATCCTCGCGAGCCTCACGGCCTCTTCTTGGCCTATCACGCGCTCGAGGGGGTCGTGCGATATCTTTATCTGCTCCGTCGTCTCGAAGTCATCGAGTAGTCCGGGGGTCTCCTGGGTCGGTTCGTCTGTCATGGCCTTCCACGGGTTCAGTTCAGATCTTCCTTGGTCAGCACGGATATGCTGGTCGGAAGCTTGGCAACGTTGCCTATCTTGACACCTACCACCGTGGTGATATCCTTTTCGACCGCGAGGTCCAGGACGCGCTGGGTTATGATGCCGTCCAAAACTATGGACTTGACATCGGCCCCCTCGTCCTTGAGCGTCTCGGCCAGCTTCGCCACGTGGACCTCCTTCAGGGCCTTGCCAGTGGAGTCGAGAAGCTTCGCCTTCGACGTCGTGCTCAGCTCGTCAAGGACATTCTTGAGCTGACTCTGCTCGGGTGAGAGCTTCTTGCCGCCCCTGTCGTCCGGCCTGCCCTTCTGGTCCCGGCGCTTACCACGGTCACCATCGAACCGGCCATGCCGGTCGCCCCGGTGTCCGTTCCCGTTGCCTATTTTCTCACCATTCCTGGAGTTACCAGGGCCGACGTTGAACATTTCTGCAAACTGGTCGGATGGGATCTTGTTCCTGAGGCACTTCACCATCTGCTTCTGAGTGAGCTCCTCGACCTCCTGCCCGGAGGGGGCCCTCGCGATGAAGTCGACCTCTGCGACCTGCATGAGCTCGCGAACTATCAGCTCGCCACCTCTGTCGCCGTCTACGAAGGCCGTGACGACCTTCTCCTTGGCCAGGTCTATGATCGCTCTCGGGACGTTCGTCCCCTCGACCGCTATCACGTTCTTGATTCCATACTTCAGGAGGTTGAGCACGTCCGAGCGGCCCTCGACCACGATTATGGCGTCCGAGTCGTCTATGTTCGGACCAGCTGGCAGCCTCTCCCTGCCGTAGTGCACGACTTCCTCCATCTGGAAGGTCTGACGGACCGAGTCCGTGAGGTCCCCTCCGCTCGTCTTGGAGGTCTTCATGAGCTCTGTCAGCAGCTGCTTCGCCCTGTCGATGATCTTGTTCCTCTTGGCCACCCTCACGTCCTCGATCTTCTCGATCGAGATGCGGGCCTTGCACGGCCCGACCCTGTCGATCGTCTCAAG
>DUGQ01000043.1:0-828 GCA_013331315.1 Thermoplasmata archaeon | reverse complement strand
AATATCGTCCCCTCTGACTTCCCCTTGTTCGACGAGACCTCTACCTCGATTCTTCCTATTCGACCGCTCTTCTGAAGGTCCCTGAGGTCGAGTTCCTCGCCAAGCAGTCCCTCTGTCTGTCCGAATATCGCTCCTACGATGTCTGGCTTTTCCACGATGCCGTCCGTTGACAGCTTCGCCTGTATCAAGTACTTCGTTGTACTGGGATCTATGTCCATTGTCTTCGCCTCTGTTGGCAAGAACAGTCCTTGGTCGTCCTCTCGCTTTCCAGTATGGACTGCTGACTCATGTCAGCAACCCTGCGTGAAGCGGGCTTGACAAATGTCCTGGGATTGGCGCCCTGGCACATGCCAGCGGCCCCTCCTATGATGACATTGATCGTGATGATGTCAATGTAGACGGTTTCAGGCTGTCCTACGGATACTACTAACACGGACTCCGATAAATACTTTTCCATGAGGGCGATAAAATTATNNAGGCGGCGGCCAGTGGGGGCGGGCTACCCTCCCGAGACCACCGATATGAGGTCTATCTCGTCCCCTTCCTCGAGGCGCTCGTCGATCGGAAGGGGCTCGTCCGCCCTCACCGCGATCCACCCGTCAGGGAGCAGGCCGATCGACCTGATCATGCGTTCGACGGTAGAGCCCTCCTCCAGGTCCAGGAGCTTCGTCTCCTTCTTTGTCGGCAGCAGGTTGACGCGGACGTTCATGCGCACACTCCATCGTCCAATCCGTAGATAAACGGTGCGCAGGGGGTGACCGCCTCGAGCCGCAACCATTCAAATCGTTTGAACCCGATGCCCAGGATTGAAAACGACAAATACTTGAC
>DUGQ01000141.1 GCA_013331315.1 Thermoplasmata archaeon | reverse complement strand
CCTTGACGACGCTCGACACTCTCTTGAGCGCGTCGTCCGTCCCGAGGCAAGTGCCTCCAAACTTCATGATCTTCAGGGAATCACCCCTTGCTGGGCGGAAGACCTCTCGGCTCCGCCTCCAGTGAACACGCACGATGCCATACGGCTGTGCGCGGTTAGCTTCGAATGATTATGCTCGACCTCCACCATCCTCGGCACGCGGCCGGCGAGAGCCGTGTCCTCTCCCAGGACGACTATGCCTCCAGTGAACCCATCGATGAGCCTAGCTTCGTCGAAGCAGGTCGCCAGGTCCTCCCTGGTCCTCACGCGGTTGCATATCGCCGTCGCGATGGCGTCCGCGAGTGGGGCCGAGTCGGCGACCGCCACCGAGACGTCCGCCGCTCCGAGACTGATCGAATGACCCAGAGTCGCGCTGGAGGAGCATACGCCTATGATGCCGTCGGATGGCCCGACGACGAGGCCGAACGCCGAGTCCCGACCCTGGCCATGGAATACCTCCACTGTCGTCTCCCTGTCCAGGATCAGCGCTATGTCTCCGCCGTTGTCCACCCATCCGTGCTCACAGCCGTCGTCGGTCATCGCCTCCAGGGCCTCCTGGGCCACAATGCCAGCGACGGTCGCCATCGGACCGACCCCCGCCGAGGCGGCCGCGTCGCACATTCGCCGCGTGACCGCGCTCGTCGCCCTTTCAGGGTCGTATGGGTCGAAGGTCGTGAGGAAGAACGGGTCCGCCGATATCTGTCGCTCGATGGCCGCCCTCGTAGTCGCTATCGCCTCGACGGCGCGTGGGATATGCCTCGAATCGGCGGCTATGGTCACCGCCGTCTCCCCGATCTCGAACCTGCAGCTCGCGAAACCCGTCATATAAGAATCTCCATGGCGCGTGGCGGGCAGGCGTCGATGCAGACACCGCACGCAACGCACTTCTCCTCGGTGAACGTCACCTTCCTCGTCTTGGGGTCGATGCTGAGCGCCTTGGTGGGACATATCGAGATGCACATCCCGCAGTGCGTGCACGCGTCGTCGTCCCTCCGCACGCCCTCCTTGATCGGGCGCACCCCAACCCCGGCATCCTTCAGGTAGTCGATGCCGTTCTTGATGCTCTCCGCCTTTCCGGAGACTTCGATCCCCATCTGCCCGCCGACCTCGTCTATCTCCGCGCGGAGTATGTTCACCAGCAGGCCGTGCTTCGCGATCAGGTTGTGCGTGATTGGCAGGTTGGACGCCTCCGGGTTGAAGTTCAGTACGAGCTTCGTCTTCATTCCATCGCCTCCTTCTCGGTCCTGGTGTCGAGCGGCTTGAAGGTTCTGTCCAGCGGGAGTCTTTGGACGGGCGCCGATATCACGAACTCCTTCTTCTCGATCCGCTTCTTCAGCAGCTCGCATATCTGCCTCGCCTTGCTTATGCTCGACAGCGGCGACGTCGGGACTCTCTTGCCCTTGATATCGATCTCTCCCGAGCTGAGTTGCTCGTATGTGGGCTCGGCCATCACTGGGCGGGCCCTCGCCTGGTGGGAGTAGTCGAACACCGCAGTGGATATGTCGCTGTCGAGGACCGCGCATGATTTGGCCATGTCCTCGTCGAGTATCGGGATGGGCACGCCTATTCCCAGCCCGAGTGAGACGCCGTATCTTGTGAACGTGAGCCCCTTCACGAACTCGGGCGTCATCTGCTTCAGGTCTCCGAGCACGGCCAACGATCCCGCAGGCCTCTTCGGTACGCCGTTGGGCGACCTTGGTACTCCGGTGTTGAACTGAGTGCCTTCCCAGACGACGAATCCCTCTCCCCCGCCCAGGAGGATCCTCGTGCCGATGCCGATGGTCCTGTAGTACGGGTCGTTCATGAGCGGGGACAGCTCACCCGCGCTGCAGTACGTGGCGTTCCCCAGCTCGGGCAGTAGCTTGCCCATGTAGGTGTACAGCGTGCGAGACGACGTGTTGGTCGCTGCGGCGTAGTTCTGGTAGCAGTTCCGCACGTTCATCAGGACCGCCTGGTTGACGGTCTTCAGGCTGACGTAGGTGTCTATCTCTTTCAGAGGGTAACAGTCCGTGGCGTGCGCCGTGGCCCTCAGCCTCACGGCCTTGCCTCTGATCAGGTCCTCTATCACGTGCGCCCCGCCGTGCATCATGTTGTTCGAGTCGTCGAGCTCCGTCGCTCCGAGGTAGACGTCCACCGCGGCGAGCCCGGCGTACGCTGGTATGCCGTCCATCCATGCCCTCTGCATCTTGATGGGCGGGTCCGAGTGCCCGAAGTTGAAGTACGCGCCGGAGGAGCACATCGCGCCGAAGGTGCCGGTGGTCACGATGTCTACTTCCTTCGCGGCCTTCTTGACGCCATTGGACCTGACGAACTCCTTGAACTCCTTCGCGGTCATCACGACGACGTCACCGTCCCTGGCTCTGGCGCAGATGTCCTCGACCGTCTTCGCGCCCCCCTCGCGCCCGGCGGAACCCTTGTCCTTCATCAGAGCATCCCCTCCCTGTGCGCCAGCTCCGCGTTGAGGACGGAGCCTCCGGCCCCGCCTCTGATTGTGTTGTGGAC
>DUGQ01000225.1:1626-15819 GCA_013331315.1 Thermoplasmata archaeon | reverse complement strand
GCTCCAGAGGCGTCTGTTCTCAAAGATAGGCATGAGATTAGCGGCGGGATTCATTGTCCTGCTCCTGATGCTCGCCTCTCTAGCCTTGTACTCGTCCATGAGGGGGCGGGAGGCCCTCGCCGAAGGTGTCGGTCTGGCATCAGAGGCAATCGCCGAGAGCCTGTCAACCTCGATGGACATGATGATTCAACTGAGGTCCCACGAGGTGCTGACGGTCGTGGTCGGTCCCAACGTGACATCGCAATTGGTCGACTCGAACGCCGCCTTCGACGCCATGGACGACCCACGGTCCTACATTGACGAGATCGATGAGAACTGGACATCAGCCGAACCCGATGAGATCCCGGAATCTATGGCGACGATTCTCGGGAACGAGATGTCGCTCACGCTCAGGGCCCAGCTGGTGGATCACTACACAACTGAACACAGCATCGCGACCTTCGGAGAGATTCTCATCACGAACGAGTACGGGGCGGTCGTCGCCACCACCCACAGACCCTCAGACTACAGGCAGGACGACAAGGGCTGGTGGCAGAGCGCGTTCTCGACGGAGATGGAGATGTATCATTCCGACATCGTGTATGACGATGTCTCGAGCACATACGGCGTGTGCGCCTGCATGGCAATCGAGGACGACTCAGGAGATGTCGTCGGCGTCGCAATGGCCATGATAAACATATTGGCCATCGTCAACGACATAGAGCACATATCACTAGGCTATGAGACCAGCGAGCTGAAGATCACCACGTCTGAGGGTAGACTGATATTCGCCTCAAGAGCGTACGTGATCCTCCAGGACGTGTCCTCGAGTCCCTTCTTCGTATACGCGACTGAAGAGAGAGGGCATTTCGTTGAGAGAGAAGGGGAGACCGACCGTTTGTTCTCCTACGTCGTGTCCTCGGGCTACCATGACTACGAAGGCTCAGAGTGGATCGTATTCCTCAGCCATTCCGAGGACGAGGTGCTGGGCCCCGCGACCGACATGCAGCTCGGAGTGCTCATGGTGACCGTCCTGACCATAGCGCTCGGGACGATCGTCGCCGTCATCCTCTCCCGATCGATAACCGGGCCCATAGCGGAACTGGAGAGCGTCACGAAGAGCATGGCCCGAGGGGACCTGAACCGGAGGATAGGCAGCAACCGGACCGATGAGCTCGGCGTCCTGGCAGACTCGTTCGACGACATGGCGTCCCAACTGGATCGCATGTACTCAGACCTGGATGCCATCGTGAAGGAGAGAACGGAGGACTTGGAGAAGGCCAACGAGAAGTTGGGGGTCCTCGCGTCCATCACCCGACACGACGCACTGAACCAGATGACAATACAGAAGGGGTGGCTCGACATGGCGATGGGCACGTCAAAGGAGCCTGAGGTGCGTGACCACCTACGCAAGGTCGCGGCCACGACAGACAGCCTCGTGGCACTGATGGAGTTCACGAGCGAGTACGAGGATGTGGGCGTCAACCGCCCGAAATGGATGGGGCTCGAGGACGCCCTTGACGCCGCCCTTGAGGGCATTGACCTGACCGGTACGAAGTTTGAGCCTCGATTACAGGGCGTGGAGGTCTACGCGGACCCGATGTTCCCAAAGGTCCTTCACAACCTGATCACCAACTCGCTGAAGCATGGAGAGAGCGTCACCGCAATCTCGCTCTCCTACTCAGAAGGGGCTGACGGGCTGACGATAGTCATGACTGATGACGGTATCGGAATCCCGCCGAATCGAAAGGAGAGCATCTTCCAGAGGGAACACGTGAAGAGTGGCAGGAGCCATGGGCTGTTCCTGTCGGTGGAGATACTCAGGATAACCGGGATGATCCTCAGGGAGACCGGTGTCGAGCACGAGGGGGCGCGCTTCGAGATCCATGTGCCTCCGAGGGCGTATAGGATCGTCAGGGAGGATTCTACGGACCGCTGAGGCTTCACTTTGATTGGGCGCGGCGGCAAACGTATTTATCCGGACTCCGTGATTGTAACTCGAGAACCGATGGTCCGAACAAGGGTCGGGACTGGCACAGTCGGAGTCGTACTCTTCGCCCTATTCTTCTCAGCCACGTTCGCGCAGACTGGCATCTCCCCGAGCCCCCCTTCGGAGTGGTATGACGCCGGCATATCTGCGACCTCCTACACAGGCGCGATAGGCGTGAACGTGACCAGTGACACCAACCGAACCATTTCTGGGGCCTCCGTCCACCTGATCGGCAACGGCACATGGACTACAAATGTCAGCGGCATCGTCCTCATAACCGGGCTCCTCGCGGATACCAACGGAACGGACTACACGTTGTGGGCCGAGATGGACGGGTATGTGTCGTCATCACCCGTCATTATCACGGTCACGCCCTCGAACACGACCTTCATCAACCTGACGATTCGAGGAGGAGTGATAATCGGCACTGTCACGGAGGGAGGAGAGGGGATAGCCGACGCCGAGGTGGCCATCCCCGAACTCACCGTTAACACGACCACGGGCTCCGATGGTAGCTACATCCTGCGGGGCATCAAGGGTGGGACATACTCCGTCATCGCGACCGCTCACAACCACGAGCCCTTGACGAAGATCGCAACGGTCCCGGTTGGCGGCACGGTCGCGCTGTACTTCTCGCTCACGTCCATGATGGGGGCCATTGAAGGAACGGTCTTCCACTCGGAGACCTTGGAGCCTCTGGAATGGGCCAATGTCTCGGTCGTGGTCGGCGCCCTGACGATCACGGTCTCGACAGACATTGACGGCTATTATCACCTGCCCAACCTGCCGGCCGGGACGTACTCGCTCTCGGCGAGCCTGGAAGGATTCAACTCCTCCTCCGTTCAAGGGGTGGCCGTCAAGAGCGGGGAGATCGCCGATGGCGTAGACTTCTTCCTCGACGAGAAGATGACGCGGTTGTGGGGTCTTGTCAAGGCCGGGACGGTCCTGCTGGTGGGGGCGAACGTCTCCATCGCAGGGACCGATCACTACGGGGTGACATCCATCGAGGGGGAGTACGTGATAGAAGGGATTCCGGCTGGCACCTATGTCGTCACGGCCTCGCTCCAGGGATACAACAACATGACCGCGTACCAGGTGGAGATCAAGAGAGGATTGGAGGTCCAGCTGAACTTCAACCTGACGGGTCTGCCTGGAGCGCTGTACGGTATTGTCATCGACGATGAGACCGGGAAGTATCTCGCCGGGGTCAAGGTGGTCGTCCTGCCCCAGAGAGAGACCATCACGAACATAAACGGCGAGTTCGAGTTCACGGGCCTGACCGCGGGAGAGTATACCGTCCGATTCACTCTTGACGGTTATCAGCCGATAGAGATCGGGTCGGTGGTGATCACGCTGGAGGAGACGACAGAGCTGCCGACGATTCGCATGGAACCGACGAGGGAGAGCTTCGGCGGGTTCGTGTTCGGGTTCGACCTCCCACATTCCATGATGATACTAGCGTTGTTTCTGACCATCGTCATCCTCGCTTTCGCGGTCGTTCTGCGGATACGCACCTTCGAGGCGCCGGATAAGGCCCCGGCGGTCTACGACGAGTTCGACGAGGAGGAAGAGGTGGAGATCGACCAGGAAGAAGAGGCCCCCGACGACGAAGATGCTGGTCGTCGAGAGGAATCGGAAGAGTGATGGGCTAAGGGGTTTCTTCAACGCCGCGGTTCGATGGGGCGCCTACTTCTTGAGACCTAGACGTTCCCGGACCTTCTCCTCGTTCTGCTTGACCTTCTTGTTGACCTCGGCGTACAGGCTGTTACCGTGGGTATCTATGCCGACGGTCAAGGGCCCGAAGTTCTCCGCGTTCATGATCCATATCGCCTCGGGCATGCCCAGCTCGTACCACTCCACCCCGGACACGCTCCTGATGCCCCTCGCGGCCAGGACCGCCGCGCCACCCGTGATGGCGAGATAGACGCAGCCGTGCTCCTTCATGGCATCGACGGTGGGCTGCGACATGCCCCCCTTGCCGATTATTGCGCCTGGCCGGAACTTCTCGATGAACTGCGGCTCCAACGAGTTCATCCGGGACGAGGTGGTGGGGCCAGCGGCGACGACTTCCCACTGGTCGCCCGTCTTGCGCATTATCGGGCCGCAGTGGAACAGGGCGCAGCCCTTGAAGTCGACAGGTATCTCCTTCCCCTTCTCCAGGTACTCGAGCGCGTGGATGTGGACCTCGTCTCTTCCGGTATACACGACCCCGTCCAGGTAGATGGTCTCTCCGACCTTCAGCGAGCGGACGTCCTCCTCGGACAACGGTGTCTTCAATCTGTTCGTCATCAGCATCACCCCTCATGCGTCAGGTATTCCAGTTTGCCGTCCGAATGGATCCTGACCGTGCCTCGCCTGGCGGCCCAGCACTGAACGTTTATCGCGACGGGGAGGCTGGCCGTGTGGCAGTAGGCGTATTCGATGTTGAGTCCAAGGACCGAGGTCCTGCCCCCGAGGCCCATCGGGCCTATCCCCAGCATGTTGAGCGCTTCGAGCAGCTCGGTCTCGAGCTTGGCGATCTCGGGGTCCTTGTGCCTCTCGTTCAACGGGCGCAGCAGCGCCTGCTTGGCGAGCTTCATGCATATGTCCGACGAGCCGCCGATGCCCACGCCGAGCACCATGGGGGGACACGGGTTCCCGCCGGCCCTCAGGACGGTCGCCAGCGCGAACTCCTTGATGCCCTTGACCCCCTGGCTCGGGGTGAGCATCGCGAGCTGGCTCATGTTCTCCGATCCAGCGCCCTTGGTCATGACCGTTATCTCGATGTAGTCGTCCTTCCCGACCTTCCAGTTGATGTATGGCATGCCGTCCCCGACGTTGTCCCCCGGGTTCTTCCGGGTGATCGGGTGTACCGCGTTGGGCCTGAGCGGCACCTCGGCAGTCGCACGCCTGACCCCCTCGACTATGCTGTGCTCCACATCCACCTCGCACTTCCTCGGCAAGGTGACATAGAATATCGTGACACCCGTGTCCTGACACATCGGAGTGTTGCCTTCCTCCGCGAGCTTGATATTGTCCAGTATCGCCTTCAGCTGCATCTTCGGGACCTCGTCGACCTCGTCTGTCTGGGCCCGGCTGAGCGCCTCCTCGACGTCCGCGGGCAGCTTGACGACGGTCTTCCTGAGCAGCTCGACGACCGCGTTCTGAATGTCGGCTTCCGAGACCATGAACCGATACCTCCGGCCTCGGAAATGATACGTGGGGATTAATGCCTTTGTATCGAACCAGGCATGCGATGGGCGATTACCAACTGTCGCTGAGGACGTACGTCCCGATGTTCGTCTTGACGACTCGGACCTGCTCGCCATCCCTGGAGAACCCTCGGGGTTTCCTCAGGTCGACCGGGGACATGCTGTCTGGGTCCAGGAGCTGCATCTCGGCGTCGCTCTCCATCAGCACAACGGAGGCCCTGACGCTCGACGCCGGGCAGGACACGGCGCAGCCCTCCAAATCGCGGAGCCGGACCTGCTGCTCCTCACCTGATGGCAGCCCGATGCACCTGACCAGGCCCTTGGACATGCTCTTGACGTACCAGTCCTTGGAATCGTGTCGGATGACATCGCCAGGGCCGAAGGACGGGAACCTCACCAGGAAGGTGACTCTGTAGACCTCCCGACCCTCCCTGCGCCCCCATAGGCTGGTCGACTCCTTGTAATCCGCGCAACGCTGGTCCTGGAGTTCCCTGGCCACGATGCGGGCCGCCGGCGCAGTGCTGAAGTAGAAGTCCAGTCCGCCCCGGACCCTCTCCACCTTGCTGACGAATATCTCGCGGCTCCCGGCCCGCAAGGCGTCCACGCGGTCGAGAACGTGCTGCCTGACCTCGTCCTCGTTCTCACTGTTCAGAACGCGGTCGTCGCCTCTTATCTGCAGGATGGCCTCGAAGTAGCTGCCCTTCTGCTTGGAGCACTCCTTGCAGGCCCCACGCCTGAGGCGCACGGTCGTGTCGAGCGTGCGGCGGAATCCGTGCCCTTGGGACTTCAGGAGCACCTCGACTCTCGCCTCGAAGGTCCTCTCGTCCTTCTCCACGAGCTGGACCTGCAGGTCGTCGACCAAGACATCCTTCGGCACGGCCACGGCCCTCATCACGGACTGCTCGATGGCCTCCTTCACCGAGCCGACCTCCTCCCAGCGGTCATCCACCTGGTGCGCGGAGCAATGGGCGCACAGGGTGACGTCCACGAAATCGGGGACGGAGGCGTGAACGTGCTTCTTCGAGTGACATTCCGGGCAGAGCGGCCCTATCAGCTCGCCTTCCTTGCCACACTCCACGCAGAACAAGTCAGATCATCCTCGCCATCTGTGCGTGCGGCACGCCCCCTATCCGCAGGACGCACTCCGGGTCGATCGCTCCGCACCTCACGGCCGCCGCCACGGTCCGCTCCCCGACGAGGTTGGCTATCGTCGCCATCTGTAGGCGCTCTATGAAGACCTCCTCGTCGCATACCTGGCCTTCGTAGAACTCCCGGGACACATGTATCTTCAGCTTGTCCGATTTGAACGTCTTCCCGAGTATGTCGTGATCGCACGCGGCGACGAGAANNCTCCTCGCTCGCGAGCTTGTAGTACCCTGGCTGCGGGGAGTAGACCTCTCCAGCGTCGCTGAGTCTCTTTACTAGCGCCCTCACCCGCTCCTCGGAGATGTTCTCCGAGGCGGCCTTCTGTATGAGCTCCTCGAGGCTCACGCCCCTGCGCTCGTCCGCCAGCTGCTGCACCATGCTCCTGAGGACATATATCTGCTCCCTCTGGCTTCTGCTTGTGCCGGTGGCAATCAGGTCGATGTCCCGCCTGCCACCCTCGCTCGCGACCTTGTTCAGGTAGTACTCCACGATCTTGATGCTCCTCTCGGCGTCCTCGGCGGTTACGAGCTGGTTCAACCTGGCCCTGGCGCTGGCCTCGGAGAGACTTATCAGCGCCTCGAGTTGTCTCGCGGTTATCGGGACCGACGACTCCTCCCCCTCGCCGAGCTTCCTTATGTTGACGTAGTAGCTCTCCAACGTCTTCATGGCCTCGTCGGCCATGACAGGCGTGATGCGTTTGCTGAAGGCGACGTATTTGCGGAGGAACTCGANNCGTCGATCTCCGGTATATTCTCCGGGGTCTCGTGAAGGCGTATCTCGCCCCGTCTGTGAACTTTCAGTATGTGCGCCGCGACACTCCGATCGTACTCGGAGTCGGGCCTGTCTGTCATCGTGAATATAGCGTCGAACCTCGAGAGCAGGGCGGGTGGGAGATCTATCTGCTCCGCGATGCTCCTGTTCTCGTCGAACCTGCCGTACTTGGGGTTCGCCGCCCCGAGCACGGCGCACCTTGACTGAAGCGTCGCGGTGATCCCGGCCTTGGCGACGGATATCGTGCCCTGCTCCAGGCTCTCGTGTATGCTGGACCTGTCCTGGTCGTTCATCTTGTCCAGCTCGTCGATGCACGCCAGGCCCTTGTCCGCCAGCACGAGCGCTCCCGCCTCCAAGGTCCATCTTCCCTCGCCGAACTCGTCCTTCACCGCGGCGGCGGTGAGACCCGCGGCCGACGAAGCCTTCCCAGACGTGTAGATGCCTCTCGGAGCCAGCGTGGACATGTACCTCAGTATCTGGGACTTGGCCGTCCCAGGGTCGCCGATCATCGCGATGTGGATATCTCCCCTGATGTGCGTGCCGTCGTCCATGAGCTTGGTGACGCCCCCGAACAGCTGCAGGGCGAGCGCCTCCTTCTCCTGGAAGTAGCCGAATATGGTGGGCGATATCGAGGCGACTATCTTCTCGAAGACGTCCGGGGACCGCGCGAAGTCGCGTATCTTGGCCTCGTCCTCAGGCGTGATCACAATCTCCTCGTACTCGTGCTCCTCGTACTCGACGGAGTTGACCTCCAGCGTGAGGTCGAAAAGGGTCGACTTGGTCTGAGAGCCCTTCTGGTGGCTCTTGAGCACGCCGTTGATTATCACCCGGTCCCCCGGGGAGACCCTTCCGGCCACGTCGTCCTCGACATAGCCGACCAGTCGCTCGGGCTGTGCGCCACCTCTCAACCCTTCTGGCGGTTCCTGTATCTCGACCTTCTGCGTGTCGACGAACTGCGATTTGTCCGTTAGCAGCTTGAACCTCGTCGAGCCGCTGCCCCGGCCGCAGCCGCCCTCGTCCTTGGAACATTCGAGCGGTTCCCGGAACTGCATCCCCTCCTGCTCGACGAATATCCTGGCCCCGCAGCGCATGCACTCGAACTCGGCGACGGTGACCTTGGGCCGGACCTCGGTCGCCTTCCTGACTAGCCCCTCGACGGACACGAAGGTCTCCAGATGCTTCGCCCTCAGCTTCCTGATGTCGATCCTCGAATCACGCGGGAGGCCTCGGATCCTGAAGTGGATGAACGGGCTGGTCAGGGCGTGGGAGACCATCTTGCGCATGGCCTCCTCCGCCGACTGGGTCGAGATGACGGGCTTGTTGAGGGTGTAGTTCGCGAGGTCAGGGTCGAATCGCTCGATTGACGAGAAGTCGACGTACAGACTCCTGACATCGGGGTAGAAATCGGCGATGGTGTTCACGAGGTGGCGCATGTCCTGACCTCCGAGGAACTCCTCCCAGTTGGAGACCAGGTCTTCAGGTGTGTATTCTTTCGGCATTCGTCCTCCCCCGTTTCAGCGCGATCGTCGCACTTGCCCCGCTCTGCAAGCTCAGCAAAAGGGTATCCGGAATCGTCTATGGGGTACAAAGGTCTATTGGACGCCCTTAGTCTCCCTTCCGCCTACAGTTATGCTGCTCAGAGCGGCGCCCTGGAAGCGCACGACCGAGGCGCTGTCCGCGGCCGCTCTATAGCCATCCAACAGCTCACGGTTGATATCCATGAATGTCCTCCCCCAGCGAAAGTGCTCCATCATGCGCTCGGCGGTGGCGCAGTCGCCGAGGATGTACACCGCGGCTGCGACCGCCTCCGCGCTGCTGAGTCGCTGCGGCTTGCCGAAGTTGACCGGGTTGGCGGCCACCAGGAACGGGAGCGCCCTGTGTCTCAGCCCCGCCTTGAGCTTCGGGAAGCGTTCGAGGCGGTTCCACGAGCAGTCCACCACCAGTAGCCCGTGCTTCTGGACGGCGCCCAGGTCCTCTCGGGACAGGGCCTTCTCGGCCTCAGGATCCAGCACGACTGCCCCCCTGGGGATCTTCCCCACGCTCCTAGCCAGGCGTATCTCACCCTCCCTGAGGAGCCTCGCGGCCGTGCACTTCCGCGGATCGTCCTGTCTGTGCATCAGGGCGTAGACCCTTATCTCCTGCATCGCGACCGGCCACGTATGAGGGCGGGGAGGCTATTTAGGCGTAATGACGACAAAGGGTTATTATGCGATAGGAGCGGATAGGGCACCCGCCACGATGACGAAGATGTTACCGCTGACCGATGATGAGAGACGGGCGATCCGAGTGGCGAAGCCACGCGCAGAAGAGACAGATAAGGTTATTGGGGCATCCTCGGGACGCAGGTGATTCCGTGCCGACAGGTTTCGACTATCTCGGACAGGACAAGACCCTCCAGGAGCACTGGTTGAAGAGATTCGTAGCGATCGTTATCGACGCGGTGCTGATCTACACGCCGTTCATGGTGTTCAACTCGATATTCGGAGGGCATTACTTCAGCGCGGGGCTACTGTCAGGGGTCGGCCTCTTCCTGTACGCGACCCTGTTCGACTTCTCCGTGGGCGGGACCGTCGGCAAGATGATCATGCACATGAAGGCCGTGCCGATGACTGGGAACTTGACTCTGTCGAGGGCGCTGATGAGGAACGTGACCAAGGTGTTCGGCCTGCTGCTGCTGCTCGACTGGATAATCGGGCTCGCTGTCGAGACGCGCGACCCGAGGCAGAAATGGACGGACCAGGTCGCTCATACCTCGGTCATCGTCTACGACCACGCGAGCGGCGTGTGACCTCAGGACGGAAGACTCCAGAGCCAGCCCTTCCTCTCAGTCGAGGGTTCGCCGTCGATCAAACCCTTGCCCCTCATCTTGGCGAGGAACAACACCGTCTGGTCGGGGCAACGTCGGCCCTCCTCCCCTGCGAACTTCTCTATCTCCATGGTCGTCATGGGACCTCTCAGTCGAAGGAGAGATAGCACATACTCCTCGGCTTCGTCAGGGGTCATCTGCCTTGACGCGGGGTTGCCGTTCACTCAGACCTGCCCCTTGACGGCTCAGCCCTGGAACGTCATGGACGTTATCACGGCGCCGAGCGGGTCGTACATTATGAACAACTCGTATGTCACCGAGTTGGAGAACACGCCGCCCCCGGTGGTGAGGGTGAACGAGTCGCCCTGGTTGACATATCCGTTTCCGGCGAGGTCGGTCACGTTCATGTACACATCGAGGCTGCCAAGCTCCTGATAGCCGAGTTGCTTAGTGACCGAACCGCTGGAGTTCAGCATGTCCTCGGTTGTGATGTTGGTGAACGAGATGGTATCGACGCCGGCCGTGAGCACGGCACTCACGTCGCTCCACACCGTCTCCTTTGAGAACGGCGTGAACGTGAACTTGAGTCCGTTGAGTACTGTGGACTTCGTGATGTCCGCAACGGGCGGGGTGTCCGTAGTCCCCGTCCCGAACCCGAACGCCATTATGTACAGGGTCGCGGCCAACACCACCGTTATGCCAACAAGGAGGATTGTCGCGATCACTGGAGAAACACCGTTATAATCAGGTCTGAGGGTCCATGACTTCTTCATAATTCTCATCCTGAGCGGGCATCCGCCACGCCTAGACAACCCAATCGCCATGCGAATATATTAAGAGTCGGTCATGAAAACCTGGCACAGGCCGGGAAAATCAAAAGGGGGAGAAGGAAAGGGTTTGGTAGTCACTTCATCCAGCGCGGATTGCTCAGCCCTGGAAGTTGAGGTGACAGATCTCAGCCGCCGTCGGGTCGTGCATTATGGTGACCGTGTAGGTCGTCGCGCTGCTGAATGCGTTCGCGCCACCAGTCGTCAAGACGAAATAGTCTCCCTGGTTGACGTATCCGTTTCCAGCAAGGTCAGTCACGTTGCAGTAGATGTTTATGCTCGCGGTGGTCAGAGTCACGACGGTGAACTCGTCCTTCGTGGTCGTTCCATCGTCGAGGTCGGTCGTCACCGTGGCCCACTGCACTGTGTCAGTCCCGTCGCTCAGCAGTATGGTCACATCGCTCCACTGCGTGTCCACGCTCACCGGCGCGAAGGTCATCTTCACGCCACTAGTCACCGTCGACTTCGTAAGGCTCGACGTCGGCGTCTGGGTGCTCGTGCCCCCGAAGCCCAGCACCATGACATACAGCACGGCCGCCAGGACGACGGTAATCGCGACCATCAAGATGGTCGCAATAACGGGGGACACACCCTCGGCGTCCTTTCGGACTGCCCAGATCTTCTTCATGTTTTGTCCTCCTGCGGACCTTTCGGCCCGCACAATGGTGATTAGCACCGAGGCGAGTTTATATAGCTTTCCGGGTGATTATCAGATTTGAGCGTGACTCGTTTCGGCAAAGAGCGAAATGGAACATCTGGGTATGTCGTCATTATGCCAGTATCAAGGAGACGAAGTCTCCTTTCATTTATAAACTGAGTTATGAATGTCGCCATTTGTCGAAAATGCGACGTTTTCAGGGCTACTCCGCGAGGTGGATTCGGGCTCAACAGGGCTTGATCCCCGTCTCGTCGAACGCGCACGGGATGATACCGACCATCGCCGGCCGGTTCCTCACCTTCTGAACCATCACGTACTTCCTGAACTCGTGGCCCACCTTCTCCCGGTCCAGCTCGAGTATCACGTCGGCCAGGTCCTCGATGCTGCTCTGGATGCGGGACTCGTGGACCCCCTTCAGCATGGTCATGAGCGTGACGCTCTCCGAGTGCTGCGTGTGGGCCTTTATCGTCCGCATCGCCATCAGCACCTCGGCGCTGTCGTAGTTCTCGAGGAAGAAGTCCAGCGAGTTGATCACGACCCTGAACGGCGCCTCCAGCTTGGATATCTCGTACGAGAGGTAGGTGAGGAAGTTCTCCTCCTTGTGCATGTCCTTCTCCTCGAAGCGCCTTATGTCCGCCAGGCTCAGCCCCTCCTGCCTGAACCTGCTGATCTCCAGCTTCTTGGCGAGCACGTTCTCGTAGTACTTCGACCCGATGTTGATTATCGAGATATCCGTCCTCCACCCGTACTCGCGCATCACGTTGAGCACGTCCTCGTCGCGTTCGGTCGACGTGAAGTACGTCACCGCCTCCTTGCCTGCGGAGGCGAACTGCTTCGCGAAGAACTCCGTCCCTGAGCCTGGGTTGCCCATTATCAGGAGGGTCGACCCCTTCTGCACGCCCCCGCCCAGGTGGTCGTCGAGTGCCTTGATCCCTATGCTGGTGAACTTCATCTCATTCCTCCGGGGCACTGGTGCGTATACCGTGGTCGCAGACCAGGTTCACCATGTTGTTTATCTCCGGGGTGGAGTGCTCCTCCACGGAGAAGATGACGGTGTACACGTTCCTGGCCCTCAGGCCCGATACGAGTATGTGCAGGAACTCCGACAGGATCCAGTTGTTGTTGTGGATGGCCAATGAGTTGATCGAGTCAATCACGACTATCTTCTCGCTTGCCTCCGAGAGACGGATCAGGTACTCGACCTTGAGCATGACGTTCTCGAGCATGGTCGGGCTCTCCACGAGGGCAGTCCGCTCGTCCATCTGTCCCGAGCCGGCCCCCATGGTCATGTGGGAGATGCAGTCGACGAAGGAGACCCGCGACGTGTCTATGTCCAACGCCTCCAGCACGCGCTTGATCGCCTCGAAGGATATCGTGGAGGTCACGTAGATGACGTCAGCGTCCTTCTTGGAGGCGAACAGGTCCAACACGCCCCTCAGGACCTCCAGGTAGTGATCGATCGACATCTGAAGGGAGACGGCGGACGATGGAGGCGCCTCCAAGAGCTCGTCGGCTATCCGCTGCGCGACGCGTGCTTCGGTCATGTTCCAGTGCTCCCTCCTTTCAGCAACGGCACGAGAAGAACCCCCTCGGTCGTGAGGTCGAGCACGTACTTCGCCCGTGAGTGCATCGTCCCCCTCATCTTGATGACCTGAAGCGTCCTGAGCAGGTCCCCCCTGCGCTCCATGTTCGCCATGAGCACGATCCCGTCGGATATGGCCTCCTCGACCCCGAACATCGAGTACGAGCTCGACTGGGCGGACACCTCGCTCACGAGGATAGAGGTGCAGTCCAGGTCGGAGAGCATCTTGCTCAGCTTGAGGACGAAGTCCCGGATCTTCTCGGATGTCTTGAGTTTGTAGCACACCGAGGTGATGGAGTCGATGACAAGCCGCTTCGTCCCCAGCTCGCGGGCGAGGCTGGCGATCGCCGCGACGAGCAGGTCGATCTCCTCCATCGTCAGCTCGGCCTTGGTCATACCCAGACGCTCGTACATGACCGGGAGGTCGACGAACACCAGCTTACCTGACTTCACGAGATTGTCCTCGAAGAAGTTGTAGGGTATTATGTTGGCGAGCATCTTCTCCGAGTTCTCGGTGACGGACACGAACAGGGAGTTCTCTCCGTTGATTGCCCCGTGTATCAGAAACTCCAGGGCGAGCGAGGTCTTGCCAGTGCCGCAGCTGCCGGTGAGAAGGACTGTGTTGGCACGGGGGATGCCGCCGTACAGGACAGTGTCGAGGCCTTCGATGCCGGTCCTGCACCGCTCCCTCTCACCGCTTCTCTGTGCCATCTCACTCCGCAAATGCCGTTTGACATATTATTGTTTCTTGCCTGCGTGCGCAGGTGCGTGCCCACGCCTCAGACAGGTTTTTAATCAGGAACAGCGGTCAATCCGGCCGATGAGACCCGTGCTGCAGGTCGCGCTCGACCTGATACACACTGACAGGGCGTTGACCATCGCCTCCGAGGCGGTCAAAGGCGGTGCCACGTGGATTGAGGCTGGGACTCCGCTCATAAAGAGCGGAGGGGTCCAGGCAATCAGAGCCCTGAAGAAGGCCTTCCCCGACAAGACGGTTGTCGCGGACATGAAGACCATCGACGTGGGCGGCGCGGAGGTCGAGATGGCGGCCAAGTCAGGAGCTGACGTGGTCACGGTCCTGGCCCTCTCATCGGACCCGACCGTGACGGAGGCGATCCTCAGCGCTAGACAGTACGGCTCGAAAGTGATGGCGGACCTGTTCAACGTCCCCGACAAGCCCGCGAGGGCGAAGCAGCTCGAGAAGATGGGCGTCGACTATGTCTGCGTCCACGTGGGCGTGGAC
>DUGQ01000225.1:0-1617 GCA_013331315.1 Thermoplasmata archaeon | reverse complement strand
CAAACGTGGCCGACGCGCAGCACAAGAAGGGCGCGATGAAGGGTATACTCCCAAGGCTCAGGCACGGCACGAAGATGGTGGGCAGGGCCCTGACGGTGCAGACGGTCAACGGGGACTGGGCCAAGTCCGTGGAGGCGATAGACCGCGCTCAGGCGGGAGATGTCATCGTCATTGACGCCTGCGGAGGGGAAATCGCCGTCTGGGGGGAGCTGGCTTCCTGGAGCTGCAAGACCAAGGGGGTCGTGGGCGTCGTCATCGACGGCGCCGCGAGGGACATCGACGCCATCCTCGACCTGGACTTCCCATGCTTCTCGAGGCATATCGCCTCGAACGCCGGCGAGCCCAAGGGTTTCGGCGGCATAGGCCACGAGATCGTATGCGGCGGAGTGTCTGTCAGAACCGGCGATTGGGTGATCGGGGACGAGAGTGGCGTTGTCGTCGTGCCCCAGGAGAACGCGGTCGAGGTGGCGAACCGAGCAGTGGACGTCGCTGAGAGGGAGGAGCGCCTGCGCGAGGAGATCAAGCGCGGTGGGACGCTCTCCAGCGTGCTCAAGCTGGAAGAATGGGAGAAAGTCGGCTGAAGGATGGGATCAGCCTATGAAGCCCGTCTCGTCGGCGAGCTTATGGAGCTTCTCTATCCTCTTCTTCATCGGAGGGTGCGTCATGAACAGCGCGAACAAGCCGGTGCTCCTGAACGGGTTCACTATGAACAGGCTCGCGCTCGCGGGGTTGCCACGCTGCATCGGCCTGGCCTTGTTCGCATCCTCGAGCTTCTGAAGGGCCCTCGCGAGAGCGAGCGGCCTCTGTATCAGCAGCGCGCCCTCCCTGTCTGCCTTGTACTCCCTGCTCCTGGAGATGGCCAGTTGGACCAGGATGGCGGCAATGGGAGCGGTTATCGCGACCACGAGCAGGAGTATTGGGTGTTCGTTGCCGCCTCTCCTCCCGCCGAAGATCATGTTGTACCACAGGATCCTGGCCGCGAACGATATCGCACCCGCGATCGTTGCGGCGACGGACATCACCAGGATGTCACGGTTCTTCACATGGGCCATCTCGTGCGCCAGCACACCCTCGAGCTCGTCATCGTCGAGCATCAGCACGAGCCCCTCGGTCGCGGCGACGACGGCGTTGTTCTTGTTCCGGCCAGTTGCGAACGCGTTGGGTGTCCGGGTAGGCACGACGGCGATCTTCGGCATGGGCAGGTCGCCCTTCAGACATATCTTCTTGACTATCTTGAACAGGCGCGGAGCCTCCGCCTCGGAGACGATCCTGGCCTTGTACGACCACAGCACGATCTTCGAGCTGAAGAAGTAGCTGATCATGTTCATCGCGGCCGCGATTGCCAGGAATATCAAGGCGCCGACTATCCAGTTATCCAAGAAGTAGCCGCCTATCACGAATCCGATTGCTGAGAACAGCAGTATCAGCAGCGCGAACAGTCCCATAGTCCTCAATGTAGCGCCCACTTGGGATCCTCCCCGAGTCTTATCTCTCACACATACCCACAGAACGGTCGAATAAGAACCTTTCGACGTCGAGGCCTGGCCTGATGACGAAAAGCAGACAGGGGAGCGGGGTCAGTGACCGTTGTAGGTGTAGGTTTTATTGGGAAAGACT
>DUGQ01000188.1:487-3102 GCA_013331315.1 Thermoplasmata archaeon | reverse complement strand
CAGGCCGACCTCTACATATTCGGCTCGCCGACGCGGTTGGGCAATCCGATTGGCAGCATGCGCCGATTCGTCAAGAAGGTCGCCCTGCCATCGGGAGCCAAGTACGCCGTGTTCGCGACCCACGCGGACGCGGCACCAAACAAGAAGACGGGCGAGATGCCGACCGAGGAGGAGATACAACGCTGGAGGAAGACCATACCCACCCTTGACGGGCTCCTCAAGGAGAAGGGATTGGTCAAGGTCGCCGACAAGGTGTTCATGGTCTCCCACGAGGCCATGAAGGGACCGCTCCTGGAGGGCTGGCAGGAGAAGGCGAAGGAGTTCACCGCCGCCTTCCTGCATTCACCCTAGATGTGGCATACACTAAGGCCGTGTTACAGCCCCGCTACGAGACGAGGTTGTGAGTCAGAAACCTAGAATCCACGCTCGACCTTGTCGATGACCTTCATGACATCCGCAGGGCGGGGTCTCTCTGGCATGCTGTTCGAGTTCTCGTCCTTCTTGCAGGCGTACTCTATCGCCTTCTTCAGCATCACCTTTGACGGGTCGCCGATCATCTTCAGCTTCGTCGGAAGGCCGACGCCTTCGCACCACTCGATGATCTTCNNCCTCGTGCGGCCTTCCCTCGTACGCGGCCTGGATGATCGTGCCATAGGCCACGATCTCTCCGTGTTCGCCCCTCACCTGTCCGGTGCGGGTGAGGCCGTTGTGAATCGCATGGGCGAGCGCGCAGCCCGTGTTCTCGAATGCGATCGCGGAGGACAGCTTCACCGCTTCGATGACCTCGTCGACCTCCTCCGAATGGACCTTGTTCTTCAGATCACGGACCGCCTTCTCCCCGTGCCTCATGAGAGCATCGTAGGTAGCGTTGGCCATGGCCAGCGCGGCCGTCGCTGGTACCGGGCCGTCCTTGTTCTTGGCCAAGGTCTTCGCCACCGCCTCGGCCTCGAACTTGGTCGATAAGGCGTCGCCCATACCCCACACGAGGTACTTGACCGGGGCCTTCGCGATGACGTCCGTGTCCACGATGACCACCGCGGGGTTCGACGGCGCGATAAGCGTCTCGAGGAACTTGTGGTCGTCAGTGTAGACGACCGACTCCGCGCTCGCATCGGCGTTGGTCGCGCACTGCGTGCCCACTGAGATGAACGGCACCCCGATATTCCACGCGACCGCCTTGGCGGTGTCGATCGCCCTTCCACCGCCCACTCCGACGACGAAGTGCGGGCTCGCCTTCTTGCCCAGCTCGACCAGTTGGTCGATCTTCGCGTGGGTGCAGTCCTTCACGTCGTCCCTGAGCGCGACTATCTCGATGCCGTTCGACTCCAGCGACTTCCGGATCCTCTCTCCCGTGACCGCNNCCGACCGCCGATGATGAACGCTTTCGTCCCCAGCGGACGCGCTCTCTGGCCAAGATAGTATATCGCTCCCTTGCCCTGGATGTACAGCGACGGTGCGACGAGCTTCCTTTGGCGTTTCATTGGGTGTCACCTGATCGAGAACCGCCTTGGAGCTGGCGGACGAATACGTGCATCTCATGCTGGTATAAAAAACAAAGGTTTTTCACCCCGATACTGCACTCCAGCCTCTGCTCTGCGGGAGAGCGGTAGACCATGACTTCGGACCGGTGCTCGTGCGAACGCAAGCCGTCGATCAAAGACTCCACGAGAGAGAGGTACGAGGAGCAATGGGGACGGCTGGACGAGCGGGTCGCCGCCGAGCGTAGACGGGAACACTCGTTCATCGCGGACCCCGTGCTCCGCGTGGTCATGCCGTTCACCGGCAAGACGATAGTCGACCTCGGCATGGGCACGGGCAGCATGTCTTTCAGGGCGGTCGAGCTGTCCGCCCCCGAGAAGCTGGTCGGGGTGGACTTCTCGTCCCATGGCCTGTCCGTCTCAAGGAGGGTCGCGCGCGGCGAGCAGTTCTCGTCCGTCGACGTCGAGGTCGTGCTCGGGGACCTGGAGAGGATACCGCTCGCCGACAAGTGCGCCGACATCATACTAAGCCAAGCGACGTTCAACCTGCTCCCAGACAAGAGGGCCGGGATGCAGGAGATGGCGAGGATCGCCAAGCACGGCGCGCGGGTAGCGCTCTCCGACGCCTTCCGGACGACCAAGAAGTGTGGTGACGAGCCGTGGGAGGCGTGCATCGCGGGGGCGATGACCGTCGCCGACTTCTCGACGCTCGCGCTGTCATCGGGATTGATCGTCTCGCAACAGCTCGACCTCACGCGCCAGGTGAAGCAGATGATATCGTCCGGAAAGTGGGACTGGCCCGAGTTCGTGCAACACAAGATGGACTACAGGGCGGTCGTCCTCATCAGGGCGTAGCCCTCACGCGTCCTCCGGGCCGGCGCTGTATCTATCGAGTTCGTAGCTCTCCTTCGGGCGCTCGTTCGCCTTGAGCGCCCTCTGTATGAACTGCCCACAGTTGCTGCCTATCCTGTTCTCTTCGAGCTCGCCTATGCTGAGTATGACGTCGTACCCGCTGCTGGCGAACTTCGCCACCAGCTCCTGCGACGTGCGGTCCACGTGCGGGTCGATGACCGATTCGAGGCTCTCCTCCTTGGAGCGTACGGTCGGGTTCAGAGGGGTGAGCTTGATCACGAACAG
>DUGQ01000188.1:0-477 GCA_013331315.1 Thermoplasmata archaeon | reverse complement strand
ATCGAGAACTGCAGCTGGAACCTGCCGTTCCCGTAATGCCTGTTCTTCACCTCTATGAGCCTCTCGAGGAACTCCCGGGCGACAGGCGTCCCAGGCCCGACCGTGGATATCGAGACGTACAGCCCGGGAGCGTCGAACGCCTCCGGGAGCCGCTCCATCGCGTCGAGCACCGCGGGGTTGAGCGTGGGCTCCCCCATCCGAGCGAACTGTATCTTGAACTTCTCCGACGGCACGACACCGTCGGGATACCTCCTGCGGACCATGTGGTCTATCTGCGCGAGTATCTCGTCCGCGGTCATCCTGCCGGCGTAGTCCCCGCCGGCGTCGCACATCTTGCACTTGATGGGGCAGCCGTACATCGACGACACGATCATGACCCACTTCTTCTCCCTCGGGTTCGGCGGCTGGAGCGATTCCACGAACTCTATCATGTGCCTCGGCCGCTCCGACGGGCCGTGCCCGGCCTCCCTCATGTCG
>DUGQ01000071.1 GCA_013331315.1 Thermoplasmata archaeon | reverse complement strand
GATCGCCGGACACGGCGACCCATCTGAAGGGCCCGCGCCCCTCGCAGAACAACGGGCGGATGTACAGAGGCACGAAGCCCTTGAAGGCGAACGCGCCTTCCACGCCGGCCTTGACGGCCTGGGCCCTGATGTTGTTCCCGTAATCGAACACGACCGCCCCTTCGCCCATGAATGCCAGCATCGCCGTGACGTGTTTCCCGATGCTCTCGATGGCGCGTCTGCGATACTCGTCTGGGTCTTCTGCCCGGAGCAGGGCCGCCTCTTCGATCGTGAGCCCCTCGGGTATGTATCCTCCCAGTTCGTCGTGCGCTGAGGTCTGGTCCGTCACGACATCGGGTATCACGCCCCGTTCGACAAGAGCTGGGTGCGTCTCCGCGCAGTTCCCCAGCAATCCTATCGACAAGGCCCTGCCCTCCCCCTTGGCGTCAGTCGCCATTCTGACCGCCTCGTCCAGGTCTTCCACCATGGTGTCGCAGTAGCCTATACCCACTCGTCTCTCGATCCTGGACCTGTCACACTCCACCGCTATGCAGACGCCGCCGTTCATCGTCACCNNGCGAAGGTCTCGTAGGTTCCCTGGAGTATGCCCTGCGTGCCTATGTAGGCCCATCCCCCGGCAGTCATCTGGCCGTACATGATCAACCCCTTCGCTTCCAGCTCGTGGAACACCTCCCAGGTGGACCACCTGGGAACGAGGTGGGCGTTCGCGACGAGACCCCTGGGCGCGAGCCGATGCGTCCTGAAAACGCCCACGGGCTTGCCCGACTGAACGAGCAACGTCTCGTCCTCTTCGAGGCTCGAGAGCGACTCGACTATCGCGTCGAAGCACTCCCAGTTCCTGGCGGCCTTCCCGGTCCCTCCGTAGATTATGAGCTCCTCTGGCTTCTCCGCGTTCTCGAGGTTGTTCTGGAGCATCCTGAGGATGGACTCCTGCCTCCAGCCCCTGCAGACGAGTTCGCTGCCTCTCCTGGCCTTGACGTTCCTCATCGCCCTCACAGTACAAAAGACGGGTATTATGATATGAGGCTTTTGGGCCTGCCACGGATGGGAGGTTTTATCTCATGCTCCCATCATGGGGGCGGGTGGCATGTTCGACATACCCACGGTGCTGATGGCCGACGAGATACTGGACAAGGCCTTCAAGAAGGCCTCCAAGGTCGAGTACAAGGGACAGACTAGGATGGACACCGTGAGGGAGACCAACATCTCGAAGGTCAAGTCGGCGAGCGATGTCATAGTCTCCACGATGGGCAAGTACGTGAAGGCGTTCCCGAGCATAGAACGCCTGAGCCCGTTCTACTCTGAGCTGATCGACGTCGCGGTTAGCAGGGACAAGGTCAAGAAATCCCTCGGCGCGTTGGACTGGTGCAGGGGCAGCGTTGCGCGGGTGGCGAGACAGACGGTCAAGGACATGGGCTCCGCCAAGAACCTGGGGAGGATAGACGAACTCAGGCGGTCCTCGTACGGCCGCATGTCCTCGTTCGTCAAGCAAGTCAGCAAGGAGCTCGAGTTCCTCGGGCGCGCGAGAAACATCATGCGCAAGTTCCCCACGGTCGACCCTTCGCTCCCCACGGTCGTGATAGCCGGCGCCCCCAACGTCGGCAAGAGCCAGCTTGTGGGCAGGATATCCTCGGGCAAGCCGAGGGTGGCCGTGTATCCGTTCACCACGCAGGAGATATCCGTGGGCGTGTTCGAGCGGAAGTACCTCAGGTACCAGGTGATCGACACACCGGGGCTGCTCGACCGTCCGCTGGCCGAGAGGAACGCCATCGAGCTGAGGGCCGTTCTCGCGCTCAAGCATCTGGCCAATGTGATAGTCTTCATCCTGGACCCGACCGAGACCTGTGGGTACACCTCGGAGCAGCAGAGGAACCTGCTCGAATCCCTCCGAGAGGAGTTCGGGCCCGTTCCCATAATCGAGGTGGAGAATAAGGCCGACATGCAGGTCTCGGGTTCGGAGAGGCTGAAGATATCCGCCGCGACCGGGGAGGGCGTGCCAGAGCTCGTGGACGCGTTGGTCGGCCGGCTCAAGGCCTGAGCAACGCTTATAGTGCGATTCTGCGATTAGCCTCCGGGATTGCACCTAATGATTCCGCACCGGCGCAGGGAGGCGCATCCTACCTCGCCGATGTTCTTTCAGGGGGCGTGGAATGAGGGGCGTCGTTTGCAGTGAGTCCATGCAGGAATACTTCTCGTCGCTTCAGCGCGAGGTGGACGTCTGCTACGACATCGCCAGACGGGCTCGGATGAAGGGCCTCGACCCGGAGATAGACGTCGAGGTCCCCCAGGCGCCGGACCTCGCGGCGAGGGTCGAGAAGCTCCTGTTCGACTGGGAGGTCGACGGCGTCGCCGAGAGGATCCGAGAGCTGAGCGTGGACCATAACAGGGAGGAAGTCTCCCTGCTCATCGCAAAGGAGTACGCCCGGCTTCCCGCCAGATCGCCAGAGTTCGCGGTGGAGAGAGCCATCAGACTGGGCCTGGCCGTGTTGACGGAAGGGATACTCGTCGCACCTCTCGAGGGCATCGCCAGCGTGTCCGTCAACAGGAACTCCGACGGCTCGGACTACCTCACGGTCTACTTCGCCGGCCCGATCAGGTCTGCCGGAGGCACGGGACAGGCGATGAGCGTCCTAATCGCGGACGTGGTGAGGCGGGAGATCGGCCTGGGAAGGTACGCTCCCACAGGTCCTGAGGTGCTCAGGCTGAAGGAGGAGATACCGCTCTACAAGTCCTGCCAGCACCTGCAGTACACCCCGTCCAACGAGGAGATCGAGATCATGGCGAGCAACGTGCCCGTCTGCGTCGATGGCGAGGGCACGGAGGACTCCGAGATATCCGGGTACCGGGATCTTCCGAGGGTCGCGACTAACCGCGTCCGGGGAGGGGCATGCCTAGTTATCGCCGAGGGCCTGTGCCTGAAGGCTCCCAAGCTGCAGAAGCACGTGAAGCGTCTGGGGATAGACGGCTGGGAGTTCATCGACGACTTCATCAACCTCAAGAAGAAGGGGCAGGACGATGGAGCTCCAGAGATCTCCCCGAACTCGAAGTTCCTCAAGGACATGCTCGCGGGAAGGCCAGTGTTGGCCTATCCGTCCAGGGTGGGCGGGTTCAGACTCAGGTATGGACGGACACGGGCGACCGGGCTCGCCGCCCTGGGGATGAACCCAGCGACGATGGTCCTCCTCGACGATTTCGTCGCGATAGGCACACAGATAAAGATTGAGCGACCGGGCAAGGCAGGCGCGATAACGCCATGTGACACCATCGAGGGGCCGATAGTCCTGCTCGAGAACGGCGACCTCGTTCAGGCCAATACGGTGGCCGAGGCGCAGGAGATACACGGGAAGGTCAAGGAGATCGTCGACGTAGGCGAGATACTCGTCCCCTTCGGGGAGTTCGTCGAGAACAACCACTTCCTGATGCCGCCCGGGTTCACGATAGAGTGGTACAGAGAGGAGCTTCTGGAGCGCGGATCCGAGCTCCCAGACGACTGGCGGAGCCCCACCTTCGAGAGGGCCCTGGAGATATCCAGCGCGCTGAAGGTCCCCCTTCATCCCAGGCACAACCTCTTCTGGGCGGACCTGGACGTGAAGCGTCTCGTCGACCTGCGCGAGTTCCTCTTGTCATCGGGCGAGTGGGAGGACGAGGTCCTTAGCCTGCCGCTTGAGGGGGTCCACAAGGCGACCCTGGAGCAGCTGGGTGCGCTTCACGAGGTCAGGGACGGACGCATACGCATCGACGAGTGCGCCCGCCCGCTCATGCTCGGCCTGGGCCTGAGACCTGATGGCGGCCGCCTGGTCAGCGTGGCGGATCCGTCGGTGGAGACGAAGAACCCCCTGGAACTGGTCTCCTCCCTCGCTGGCGTAGACATCAGGGCTAGGGCGGTCACGAGGATCGGCGCCAGGGTCGCGCGTCCGGAGAAGGCCCGCGAGAGGCGGATGAAGCCACCACCCCATTGCCTGTTCCCTGTTGGGTCGTACGGCGGTCCTCAGAGGCTGATCAGCGAGGCGGCCAACGCCGGGACCATCCGCGTCCAGCTGGGCGAGCGGTCGTGCCCAATCTGCGGCGCGGTGAGCTTCTCGAGCAAGTGCTCGTGCGGGGCTCACACGGTCTTCACGGGCAACATGTCTGTCCAGGCGGTGCCCGTGGGCGAGATGTTCCAGTCCGCATTGGATGTCGTGAACGGGCGCGGGATAGAGGTCAAGGGCGTGCAGGGCATGATATCCAAGAGCAAGACGCCCGAGCCCATCGAGAAGGGCGTCCTCCGCGCGAGGAACGGTGTCTTCGTCTTCAAGGACGGCACCATCAGGGTGGACGCGACGGACGTCCCGCTCACTCACTTCACGCCCCGCGAGATCGGGATAGACGTCGAGACCGTCCGCAGGCTAGGCTACTCGAGGACGGCCAGCGGGAAGGAGCTCGTAGGCCCAGACGACCTGCTCGAGCTCAAGGTCCAGGACGTCATCATACCCGACTCGTGCGTGGACTACCTCATCTCGGCGGCGGGATTCATAGACGACCTTCTCGCGAGGTTCTATGGGCTCGAGCCGTTCTACCACGTGAGGACGAGGAACGACCTGGTCGGCCACCTCGTCGTGGGCCTCGCGCCTCACACCTCAGGTGGGGTGTTGTCAAGGATAGTCGGCTTCACGGAAGCCCACGCCGGCTACGCCCACCCGTTCTTCCACGCGGCCAAGAGGAGGAACTGTGACGGAGACGAGGACTCGATCATACTGCTCATGGACTGTCTGCTTAACTTCTCGAGGTCCTTCCTTCCGGAGCGCAGGGGCGGGCTCATGGACGCCCCGCTCGTGCTGACGACCAAGCTCGACCCGAACGAGATCGACAAGGAGGCGCACAACATAGACGTCTCCCGTTCCTACCCGCTCGATTTCTTCAAGGCCGCCCAGAGGTTCGCCCACCCGAAGGAGGTCGAACCCGTGATGGACCTCGTCGCTGGCAGGATCGGGACGGTGCTGCAGTACGAGGGACTGGGGTTCACACACGACGTGAGCCGGATATCCGAGGGGCCCGTGTCGTCCGCTTACACTGCCCTCGACTCCATGGGCGACAAGCTCGAGGCGCAGATCGCCCTGGGGGTCAAGATACGGGCCGTCGACGTCTCGGATGTCGTGCACCGGATAATCACGAGGCACCTGCTGCCGGACACCCAGGGGAGTCTCAGACGCTTCACCGGCCAGCAGCTGAGGTGCGCGAAGTGCAACGCTAAGTACAGACGGATACCCCTCAAGGGGATGTGCTACTGCGGGAACAAGCTCACGCTCACGGTCTACGAGGCGGGGGTGAGCAAGTACCTCGAGACGGCCAAGCGGATAGGCAACATGTACAACGTCTCCCCCTACACGCTCCAGCGCATATCGCTTCTCGAGAACTCCATCAACTCGCTGTTCCAGTCCGACAGGGTCAAGAACGCCAAGCTGGACGAGTTCATGTGAGATCCCGGTCCAGCGCCCACGCTCAGTCCATGTGAACTGCTTACGATGAACCAGCCGCGTCCCTGCCCTGCGGCTCACTCCAACGCCGAGACCTGCTCCCTCAGCTGCTCGAACCTCTCCTCGAGGATGTTCAAGCCCTTCAAGAGCACGTCCTTCGCGTTTATCGAGCCGTCCGTCTCGAACCTGAAGAGTATCCTTGTCGGGTCGCCCTTGACCCTGATGGCCTCTGTCTCGCACATCTCGACGCAGGAGTTGCACAGGTTGCACTTCTCAGGGTGCTTGACGACGGTCTTCCTGCCTTCCTTCTCGAGGACTCCCTTGGGGCAGATCTCCGCGCACGAGCAGCCGACATCGCACTTCGACTCGTCGATCTCTATGTCCGCGAAGTACCTGTAGCCGGCCCCTACCGTCGCCTGCCATTTCGCGTGCTGCCTGCCCGTCCCAAGCTCCGCGGTGGCGTACACCAGCAGCGCTTGGTCCTCCACGAGCTTCACTATCGGGATCAGGTCGTCCTTCACTCTGAACTTCTCGCTCCCGAGCGGCTCGAGGTCGCCGGAGTAGACCGTGCACGGCCCCTTCTTGTTGAGCGAGTACATGATCGTGCACGACGGGCATCCCTCGCCCCCGCACGCGCACTTCGCCCTGAGGTTGAACTGCTCCAGGTCCGTCGGTATCGGCACCAGGGACAGCCTGTGGGCGACTATCTCGTCGAACAGCGGTGAGATGCTCTCGTACGCCTGGCTGCCCTCGTCCATTATGGGCCCCAGGTGGAACTCGATGTTGTTGATTGCCATCTTGGGGACATCGGAGACGATGGTCCTCCTGAGGGCGTTCGCGAACGACGGGTTCGTCTCGCTAATCACGAATTCCGCCTTTGTGGGCGTCATCTCGAGCACGTTGATCTTCATCGGGAACCACTCTACACCCTTCGTCCCCTTCTGCCGCCCTTCTTCTTGGTCCCGTCGTGCGGCACGGGGGTGACGTCCTCTATCCTGCCTATCCTGAGGCCGGCACGGGCCAGGCCTCTAATCGCCGCCTGGGCGCCGGGTCCCGGCGAGATGGACTTGTTGCCTCCAGGCGCGCGGACCCTCACATGTATCGAGTCTATCCCCTTCTCCTTGGCGATCTCCGCGACCTTCTCGGCCGCTCTCATCGCCGCGTACGGGGATGCCTCGTCCTTGGCCTGCTTGACGACCATGCCGCCCGTGGCCTTGGTGATCGTCTCGGCGCCGGTGATGTCCGTGAGCGTGATTATGATGTTGTTGTAGCTGGCGAATATGTGTGCGATACCCCATCTGGCCATTGGAATCACTTCTCCGAGCTCTCTGCGGCGGGCTCCTCGGCTTCCTTGGTCGTCCCGGAGCCCTCGCTGGGCGCTGCCTCCTTGACCGGCCTGGGCTTCCTCGGCAGCCTCTTCGGGGGTCCGCGGGACCTCTCGTTCGCCCTCTGCGCCCTCGCCTCGGCCTTCGCCTGGTCCGAAGCGCGCTTGCGCTCCAGCTCCTCCGGCTTGGGCCTGGTCGGGTGCATGTCGTCCGTCAGGGGTGAGGTCTCGTGGTAGTCGATGGCCTCCTCCTCTCCCCTCTTGACGAGGTAGCCTGGAATCGTGACCTTCCTGCCGCTCACGGACGCGTGCCCGTGCACGATCATCTGTCTCGCCTGCTTCGGCGTGAATGCCAGTCCCTTCCGGTACACGACCGTCTGAAGTCTCCTCGCGAGGACCGCCTCGGTGTTCAAGGCGAGTACGTCGTTGAGCGTGGCCCCGTCCGCGGGAAGCAGAGCCATCCTCCCGCACTTGCCCAGGAGCTCTTCCGTCTCTTTCTGCGCCTGCGGGTCGCCCGTCCTGAGTCTCGCCTGGAGCTCCCTGCTCTGCGCCCTGAGCCTCCTTACCAGCGACTGGGCCGTCCAAAGCTCCCTCTTGTTCTTGAGACCGTACTTCTGGAGCAGCTCATTCTCCGCCTTTATCCTCTCGCCCTCCCACGGCTGAGCTGGCGATTCGTACTTCCTCTTGGAGAACTTCGGGTCGCCCATCTGTCACACTACTCCTTCTTGGCGGCCGCCCCTCCGGGCTGCTCCTTGCGCTTCATGACGCCGAGCGTGAGTCCGCTCCTGCCGTTGGCCCTGGTCCTCTGTCCCCTGACCTTCTGGCCGGTCTCGTGACGCACGCCCTTGTAGCACCTGATCATCCTCATGAGGTTCACGTCGTCCCTCTTGTAGAGCTCGACGTCCACACCGACGATGTGCNNGCCTTCTCCGAGTACTCCAGGACGAGCTTCTCGAGCTCCTCCGTCTTCTCCTCCGGCAGGTCGCCGATCTTCGTGCTGCGCGGGACGCCGGCCATCTTCGCGATGATCTCCGCCGTGCGCAGCCCGACACCCTTGATGCCCGAGAGGGCGATGACGATGTTCTTGTTGCCGTCGAGGTCGGAGTTGACGAGTCTCACTATGTACCTGAAATCCTCATCCTTCTTCTCTACCTTGGGCGCCTTGGCGGGCTTCTCCTCCTCCTTGGAGTCCTTCTTCTTGCCCTTCCCGGCACCCTTCGTCTTTCCGTCCTTGTCCTCGGCCAATCGACAGCCTCCACTTTGTGTGATTCGTATCAGCGCTCTCCAGTCTGGCAAACATCATTGTCTGGAGAGCATTCTCCCCCACACACTAAGGTGTATAAAACACTTATGCTGGGTGTGTCGAGGCGGTTGGACGCCAGTCAAACGTGCCAGCGTCGGGGAAGCGATACCCGTTCCGGATATGTCAACCTTCCGGTCCTCGAAAAGGATTATCTCTGGACGACTCGTTAACCCGGCCGATGGCTAGGCAGACGAGGATCTCGCTGAGCGTACCCGCAGACCTCCTGGACGATTTCGACAAGCTGACTGAGGGCCTGGGCCACCCCAACAGGTCTCAGGCGGTGAGCGAGGCCATGCGCGAGTTCGTCGCCAACAGGAAATGGGACCTGGCGAGCAAGGGAAAGGTCCCAGGGGTCATCCTCGTGACGTACGACCATCACTCCCGGGGCATCAGCAACGCCCTTACGGAGCTGCAGCACGACTATCCTGATGTCGTCACTGCGACGATGCACATCCACCTCTCCAGACACTCGTGCCTGGAGGTCATAGCCTTCAGCGGGGAGGCTTCCAGGGTGCGGTCCCTGGCGAAGACGCTCAGGGCTCAGAAGGGAGTCCTCGACCTCAAGCTGGTCACCTCACCGCACTGACCCTTGCAGCAAATGCCCTTTATGATATTATGTTCACACGGCTACATGGCCGCATGTTTCTTGGATGAATTATGAGCATCATCTCTTGGCCGGGAAACGCCTAGGGGTGCCCCCCGATCAGTATCAGGACGATGGCGGTCGCGAGGCCTGCGATGACGAACCTGAGGCCCGTGTAGACGAATATCTCCTTGATGAGGTTCCCTAGGAACGCGCCCAGGACGAACAGGAACACCATCGTGATGACGATGCCCGTGACGACCGCCTCGTGCAGTGGCATGAAGAAGAACGGCACGAGCGGGACGATGGCCGCGACCATGGGGGCCACGCCGTGCACTACAGCGCTC
>DUGQ01000179.1:6723-7886 GCA_013331315.1 Thermoplasmata archaeon | reverse complement strand
ATCGGGCGGAGATGTGGTGTTGCAGACTCCAGTACATCTTAACCTGCTAATCCGAAATCGCCTGGAACGGCGTGCCACAGAGGGTGATAGCCCTGTAGGAGCGCGCAGGAAAGATGAATCTGGATGTTCTAGAGTATTGCGCCTTGGATCTGGCGTGAGAATCTGGGAGCCATTTGCTTCCAACCCTAAATACGACCCGAGACCGATAGTGCAGTAGTAGCGTGAGCGAAAGTTGAAAAGCACCCTTAACGGGAGGTGCAAAGAGCCTGAAACCAGGCGGTGACATAAATATGCGGCGTGCAAGGGACGAAGCTCGCAAGAGTGGACCGACGTCGCATTATCCGTTTCGAATAACGGGCCAGGGAGTTCGGATCGATGGCGAGGTTAATCGGGCAACCGAGCAACCAAAGGGAAACCGACAAGTCCGCAGCCCGCAAGGGTCAGGGACGAGGTGGGCTCGCCTGAAGTCATCGGTGAGAGACCCGAAGCCAGTTGATCTAGGCGTGGATAGGTTGAAGCCCAGGGAAACCTGGGTGGAGGACCGAACCCGTGTTGAGGTGCAAATCACTGGGATGATCTGCGTCTAGGGGTGAAAGGCCAATCTAAACTGGACATAGCTGGTTCCTCCCGAAACTACTCGCAGGTAGATCTCGGACGAGGCAGACGATGGGGTAGAGCGACCGATTGGACATTTAGGGGGAGAAATCCCTCGGTGTCCTGCCAAACTCCGAACCTGTTGTCGCCATAGACTCCGGGAGTGAGCGTATGAGGGGTAAGCTCTGTACGCAAAAGGGGAACAACCCAGCCTCAAGTTAAGGTCCCTAAATGCTGACTAAGTGTGAACGGGCAAAAGGCGTCCTCAGTCCCAGACAACTGGGATGTGGGCTTAGAAGCAGCCACCATTTAAAGATAGCGTAACAGCTCACCAGTCAAGATTGAGGGCCCTGAAAATGGACGGGGCTAAGTCAGCTACCGATACTTGGGAGCACCGAGAGGTGATCTGGTAGGGAGGCGTCGTGTGTGGGCGGAAGTTCGGCCGTGAGGTCGAATGGACCGCATTCGAATGAGGATCCTGGTGGGAGTAGCAGCAAAGAGCGGTGAGAATCCGCTCGGCCGTAGGGGCAAGGGTTCCTCGACAATGTTCGTCAGTCGAGGGTTAGTCG
>DUGQ01000179.1:0-6704 GCA_013331315.1 Thermoplasmata archaeon | reverse complement strand
TGAGCAGGAGCGCCAATCTGTTCAAGTGTATAAGCCTGGGAAGAACCGTAATGGTGAGAACCGGGCGAAGTCACGAGTAGGAGGGCGAAGGCCCTCTTCAGCCTATCCCTGGTGCCCGTGAAAATTGATGTGCTAAACAATCGCGATGTTCGTACCAAGAACCGACACAGGTGCCCCTGGATGAGAAGTCCAAGGCCTGTCGGCGTTAATTGACGCGAGGGAACTCGGCAAATTAGCCACGTAACTTAGGGAGAAGTGGTGCCAGCTCAGTGATGAGCTGGTCGCAGTGACAAGGGAGCCCCGACTGTTTAACCAAAACAAAGGTGGCAGCTAGTCCGAAAGGATGCGTATTGCCGCTGAATCCTGCCCAGTGACGGTATCTGAACACCCTTTTCAAGGGGAAGAAGGACCGTTAAACGGCGGGGGTAACTATGACCCTCTTAAGGTGACAAAAACGCGTTGCCTTAGTAAAATTCGGCTATATGCTGGAACACCTGAGTATCTCGCACTACTCTCGGTCGAGAGTGACAAAGTGACGAGTGCAGGCAATCAGCAGGAAAGGCTCGAAGCGTGGTTTCGAGAATCCTCAGAGACTATATGCCGGACACCCGCAAGGGTGAAGATATAGTCCGACCCCCATGGCGACATGGGGAGGTCACGAGAGATCGTGGCCCGCCTCCGAGCGATCGGAGGTCATGAAAGCAACAGATGTGAGCGTAATACCTTGTCGCTTAATTGGCGACTTGCATGAAGGCCCAACGAGAGCTCTACTGTCCCCGCGTCGAGGCCGGTGAAACCTACTTTAACGGCGCACAGTCCGTTATCTTCCAGCTGAAAGCGAAGACCCCGTGGAGCTTTACTGCAACCTGTCGTTGTGGTATGAGCTCGAATGTGTAGTGTAGGCGGGAGACGTTACCAGGTGCCAGCCGCTAGGTTGGCACCGAGTCAAAAATGAAACACCGCCCTTTCGAACTCGTATCACTTACATCTTCGGATGGACACCGGTAGGTGGGCAGTTTGGGTGGGGCGCCACGCCCTCGAAAAAGTAACAAGGGCGCCCAATGGTCGGCTCAGATAGGTCAGAAATCTATCGAAGAGTGCAAGGGCAAAAGCCGGCTTGACGTGGATCGGCCCAATAACGATCCACGATGAGAAATCAGGGCCTAGCGAACCACTGTGCCTCACAAATGGGGGCCAGTGATTACAGAGAAGTTACCCCGGGGATAACTGAGTCGTCTCCAGCAAGAGTTCATATCGACCTGGAGGCTTGCTACTTCGCCGTCGGTTCTTCCTATCCTGGTGGTGCAGCAGCTGCCAAGGGTGGGGTTGTTCGCCCATTAAAAGGGATCGTGAGCTGGGTTTAGACCGTCGCGAGACAGGTCGGATTTTATTTACTGGGAGTGTTGGATGTCTGAGGGGAAAGGGCGATTAGTACGAGAGGAACATCGCGCTGTGGCCTCTGGTGAACCGGTTGTCTGATAAGGCACCGCCGGGTAGCTACGCCGCGTTAGATAAGAGCTGAAAGCATCTAAGCTCGAAGCTGCTCCTAAAAATAGACATCCGTACCTTCGGGTTGGAGAGCTCCGGTAGAAGACCGGTTTGATGGAAATGGGGTGTACGTGCCAAGACTTTGGTCGAGGTACTCAGCCTACATTCCCCAATAGCTCAAAAACACCAGCTTTATGAAAGTTGATACTGTTCTCATAGGAGAAATCGGAGCCGTACATGGCTTGCCAACGTATTCTTCATACAGATTTGTAGCTTAGAGGATGCTAGATTAGTAGGTAATATTAATCCAAAATAGATAATCGAATAAATCAATGATATCTTTAAATCCAATATCTTGAATCAACAAGTTCATCGTTACAAGAAAAATACGCATAAGTAAATCTTCCATTGCAGTCTATTTTACTAGATTTAATAACAGACTAGGTAATTACGTATATGGATAGCGATAGCCTATAAGGGATGGCGTTAGGACGAGGTGGGAAACCGTACACATGGCAGATACCAGATGGATCTGTGATGCAAATAGCATACGAGACGATAAACCAACCGCCTAAACGAATTTGTGATTTGAGATGCGGACTAGGGCGCACACGCGAAACCAATAATTCAGAATCCTCGATTTAATAATAATTGATTATTATTGTGAAAGTTTACGCGCTTTTTTAGTATATAAATGAGTTATTTTGGGGCTAGTGTTACATATTAGAGCCTAATAAGCAGGAACGGATAACTCCNNATCCTGGTGGTGCAGCAGCTGCCAAGGGTGGGGTTGTTCGCCCATTAAAAGGGATCGTGAGATGGGTTTAGACCGTCGTGAGACAGGTTTGTTGCTTTTTGCTGGAAGTGTCTTGATGCCTGACGGTAAGGATCCTTTAGTACGAGAGGAACGAGGATCCGTCGCCTCTAGTCTATCAGTTGTCCGGCAGGGCAATGCTGAGCAGCCACGCGATAGTGGATAAAAGCTGAAAGCATCTAAGCTTGAAGCCACCCCGAAAACGAGGCATCTCACGGCCGCCATTACATGATGGCGTTGATAGAGCCGGGATGTAAGTGCCAAGGTTCGCCGAGGCATTCAGTCCGCGGCCACTAAGCGCCGTAGCCGCTATACACATGCCGATCCGGCAAGTGCGGCTCAGCCGTTACACGGATTGCACATGAGTTTCTGCTGCTCCTTCCACAATTTTCTTCACTCCGCCCATCCAGCGTGAGCTCTGCAGCGGTTCAGTCGAACTCGTTCCTCGCCCCGGCTAGGAGCCAGGGCCCTATCATGCCGAGGGGTACGCCGAGTATGATCGCGCCTATGAGACCTGTCAACGTGAGCACGACGAGCGTGACGCAGAGGAACGAGCAGATGCTCCCGACCACGACGAGCATCAGCTGCCTCCTCGTGGACGCGAGTATGCCCCCAGCGACCGACCCCATGCCGAGCAGGATGAAGATGACGCCGCACGTCCCGATGCCCGTCCCGAACCCGCCGAGCTCGACGATGAGGGATTCTATGAACAGGAGCAGCGCGCCCCAGAGTAACGCCGCGACACCCGACATGACCAGGTAGACGGCGGCCAGGGTCAGCCGGGGCGAGGGCTTCTTCCTCTTGTTGAAGTGGCTCCTCGTCTTCACATCCCCCTTCCGTTGCTGGCACTCGAGGCACACGTCTCCCTTGCCGCTCACGACGTTCCCGCACCAGATGCATTTCTTCGCCGGCGGTCCAGGGGGCGCGGCCTTTCCTGGCTGGGTCCCAGACACCTCCTCCTTCGGGACCACGAGTTTCAACTTGGCGTCGCAGTTGCCGCATCGGGTCATGCCTATCGCGTTCATCGAGCCACACTCGACGCACATTCCCGCCTTCGGGGCCATCTCAAGAGAGCGCCCGCATTTGACACAGTGTTTCGCGGAGGCGGCGTTCTCCGCTCCGCACGAACCACAGAAGACCATTCCCATACCCAGGCTGGAAGTGCCGTCCGAATTCATCAAGCCTTGCATGGAGTCCACATAGGGATCTCATAGGAGCGGGAAGTCACCTGAACTCCTTGGCGCTGACGGCGATCAGTATCAGAGCGACGAATCCGAAGAGGGACGATAAGAAGAACGGCCCCACGCTCAACATTGCGACGACCGCCGCTGCTATCGCGACCGGCAAGTTCGCCCTTTGCATACAGAATATCCACCCGACCACGGCGATGACGCCCATGACGATCTCCACGAACCCGCAATACGCGAACTCGACGGAGATTCCTCCCAGGCTGCCGAAGAACACGCCGTTGAGGATGCAGAGGAACCCCGCGATGACGAGCAGCACGCCAGCGGCCATTGGGATGCTCGACCTCGGCATCGTCGGGTCGTAGGTGTCGGATACATTGCGCTCGCAGTGAGGGCATTCGACGAGATGGTTGTCGTAGCTGCCTCCGCACTTGTCGCAGGTCCGGAACTTCGGCTGATAGCCAGGGCGCTCGGCTGAGACGGGCCTCGAGCCCTTGCGTTCGTCATCGAGACCGGCGCCGCACATCCTGCACACGGCGGCGTCAGGGAGGTTGACGACCCCACAGTCACCGCAAGTCCGGAACTGTCCCATGTGGCTCCCGCAGTAGACGCAGTGCTCGGCCCCGCCGTCGTTGTCCATGCCACACTTCTGACACTTGACCAAACACACACCCTCCGTCATGACTCAAACTCGTTCCTCGCCACCAGCAAACCGACCACGGCTATGAGGCCGAATATCGAGGAGATGAAACACGGGCCGACGCTGAACAGAGTGATGATAGAAACGACGAACACCGGAATGAAATGCTTCTTCCCAATAGCAGCGAACCCTCCGGGTATGGTCACCACGCCGGCTAAGACCTCAAGCACGCCACAGAATCCGTAGGCTGGAAGTATAGAGGCCGCCGACCCTATCAGAAGCCCATTGACAATGTTCAGGACCCCCGCGATGATCAGGAGCACCCCGATGACGGTAGGCACGGGAGAATCCTCTCTGGCGATTATGAGCTCGGTTGTCTGCAGGTCCCTTCCGCAGGTGGGGCACATCCAGTCCGTCGTCAGCACGGGAGACCCGCATTGCGAACAGCTCGTCTCAACAGGCGCCGTCCTCGAACTGGCGGGGTCAGCCCAAATCCGGGAGATATTCCTCGGCGTTNNCAGGTGGCGCAGAACGCCGCCTCCGAGGGGTTCTTCGTGCCACACGAAGGACACTTCCACGGGTCGTCGAGAGAGGCGCCGCACTTGATGCAGAACTTGGCGTCCTGTGTGACCATCGCCCCGCAGGCCTTGCAGTTCCCCAGAACCATCCCGCCGCGACCAGTATGGCATACTCTTGATTTAACTCCTGCGTGCGACGACCAGACGACGAACCCGCACGTGACGTGTCGGCCGGTGATCAAGCGCGTCGTGACACGACGAAGCTGGGAGGGATCATGCGCATGGAAAGGATGATTGGCGCAATGTTAAAGGGAGAACAGCGCATGAGCGTTCCCGTCGCCGGCTGGAGGCGTCGGGTTTGAAAGTGGTTGTAGTGGGGAACAACGTCGCGGGAACGACCTTCGCGAAAGCGCTCCGAGACGCGGACAAGGAAGTCGAGATAGACATCTTCACGGACGAGGATGTGCCGTACTACGCGCGACCCAAGCTGATCGACTTCGTCGCCGGAGCGATTGGCGAGAGAGAGGTCCTCTTCTATCCCGTGGAATGGTACGAGAAGAATCGACTGTCGCTTCACCTGGGCTCGAAAGTGGCGAAGGTAGACGTCGAAGGGAAGAGTGTGCAGATAGGGCAGGAGTGGAGCCACTACGACAAGCTGGTGCTGGCGAACGGCTCAAGCGCGTTCCTTCCGCCGTTCAAGGGTCTTCCGAAGGACAACGTGTTCACGCTGAGAACCCTCGAGGACGCGAAGCGGATAAGGGAGGCCGCTTCCGGGGCGAGCCGCGTCGTGATCATAGGCGGTGGCCTCCTGGGCCTCGAGACCGCGAGGGCATTATCGACAGGCTTCCCCGGCCTCGAGGTGACGATCCTGGAGTACGCCGAACACCTGCTGATGAGGCAGCTGGACCACGAGGGGGCGAAGATACTCCAGGACTGGATCTCCCGGACGGGAACGAAGGTTCTGACGAAGGCGGAGACGGAGGAACTGCTGGGCGAAGGCAGCGCCGCCACGGCGGTCAAGCTCAAGGACGGACGGACCATCGAGTGCGACATGGTCGTCGTCTCCGCTGGTGCGCGCTCAGACCTGTCCCTTGCGAAGGATGCCGGGCTGGAGGCGAACAGGGGAGTCAAGGTCGACGGCTCGCTCAGGACTTCCGCGGAGGACGTCTACGCGATAGGCGATGTCGCAGAATTCGAGGGGAAGGTGTGGGGTATGATCCCGCCTGCCCTCGACCAGGCGAGGGTGGCGGCGAAGAAAGTCCTCGGAACGGACGGCCCGGACTATCAAGGAACCGTCCCGTCGAACACGCTCAAGGTGATGGGGATCGATCTCACGTCCATCGGCACGGTCAGGAGCGAGCACGAGACTCCCGAGGCTGGCTTCGAGGAGATAAGAGCCTTGACGCCAGACAACAAGGTGTACAAGAAGTTCGTCCTCAGGGACGGAGTGATGATAGGGGCGATCCTGCTCGGCACCAAGAAGGAGACGGCCAAGGTCTCCAAGATGATAAAGGAGGGGAAGCCCGTCGGAGACCTCAGAGAACGACTCGCCGACCCATCCTACGACTTCAGCTGACGCGTTCGCCACGGGAAGGGAGCGCGTGGGGGAGCCAGGCGCTCGCACGAAAACCGTTAAATCCTAACGACTCATGCAGAACCTGGATGGACCCCAAGGATTACGAGTTGGAGTTCTTCACCGGCAACGGCGTTCAGCGCAAGCAGTGCAAGAGCTGCGGCAAGTCCTACTGGACACTCGGGAACAGGGACACCTGCGGTGAGGCTCCGTGTGTGGAGTACACGTTCATAGGCAATCCGCTCTTCAAGGAGAAGATGGGAGTCCACGAGATGCGCGAGAGCTTCCTGTCGTTCCTGGAACGGGAGGGGCACCCCAGGGTGGCGAGGTATCCGATAACCGCGAGGTGGAGGGACGATGTGTTCTTCACCCAGGCGAGCATATACGGCTTCCAACCATGGGTCATCCAGGGGGTCATCGACCCGCCCGCGAACCCACTCGGCATCTCGCAGACCTGTGTCAGGTTCAACGACATAGACAACGT
>DUGQ01000090.1 GCA_013331315.1 Thermoplasmata archaeon | reverse complement strand
GGCGGGCGATGTAGGTCCTAGCGGCCAGGATGAACGTCCTGAGCGAGTCCGTCGACACGGCGGAGGCGACGTTCCTCTCGCTGTCGACGGGGTCTATGAACGTCATGGGCTCGTCGAACTCCGCGCCGGGATGCTCCGGCAGGTGAAGGGCGACGCCCTTGGTCCACTCCGAGGCGGCCCTCAGCACGCCGTCGAACGACTCGAAGCGCATGACGAGCAGCTCGCAGAGGTACCCCGAGAAACCCTGGACCTTGGCCTCCGCGCCGTAGCACCCTATCCCCTTCATGAACCGCTTCAGAAGCCGGACATCGTCCCGCTGGTCCTTCCGCAGGTTGGCCCTCACGAACGTCGTGTGGAACGGCGTCCTGTCGACCGCGCTCATCTTCTTCATCGGGTCCCGGACGCGGAAGCACGGAACGAGGTCGACCTGGAACCCGCTGAATGTCCCGCGCACGTAGGGATGCTGAGCGTAGTGCTCCTCACCCCCCAGCACGCGCCGCCCGATCCCGACGCCCAGCCGCCTGAGCTCGTCCAGAGGGGTGCTCTCGGGGAAGAGCATGAACAGGTCGATGTCGGGCCCCTTCAGGTGCGTGCCCTTGGCCACCGACCCGACAAGCTGTGGCTCGATGTGAGCGCCCACCTCGGAGGCGGCATCCATCACCTCGGGGACGAGCCTGTCCACTGCCGCGAGCACCTTGCGGTCCTCCGCGGCCGACGGCTTCACCCGCTTCAGGACTTCCCTCTCTACGCCTCTCATGACGTGACCTTGATTACTGCCGCGGCTATTAAATCAGGTGCCCGATAAGGCGTTCGGACGATTTCCCAATAATCGAGGGTCGCAGGGCTAGAGGACCGTTTGGAGACCAGCCCGTTGGAGCAGAATGCGAGGAATAAATGGGAAGGGTGTCCTTCGGTCGGTGTGGTGGGGATTGTCAAAATTGTTTGCTTAGGAGGAAAGTTGAGCCACCAACCTAAGACACCAATTACCGCCTAGTCGAGATGTGCTATAAGAGCATTTCTAGCATACACGCCAGGCTTGTGGCGCGAGACCGCGGGGAGGGGGCAAGAACGAGTCACAACCCGTCCCGGATCGTGGACGACTGGATGTTCGAGGAAGACACCGAATCCTCGAGGTCCCTGACGGCTATCTCGTCGGTCTCCGAGACACTTACGAGTTCCGTACGCGTCCCTCCGATAAACAACATCACGAGCATCTTCCCGTTCGAATTAAATTCGGCGAATCCGAAATCGGAAAGGGGAGAGAAGATCGTCCGCACTAGTGGAAGCGAGCACGCGCTCGCGACGGATTCGAAAACGGGCCGAAGCTGCTGCGGCGCGTTAGGGGTCCTGACGATCGCGAGCGTCATGCGCGCGCGCTCTACATGGTCGCAGATCTCGGCGACAGAGCCGGGGTCGAGATTCTCCGCATCGCCCATGCGTGCCGATTCCCGATTCGATAGATAGGGTTTTGCACGTGTGCGGAGGAATGAGTCACGCGCGCACGCGTGTGTGCTGTTTTATTACGCAAGACGGCGATACGGCCTCAGAGGGATGGGAGTCGACATCATGTGTTCTGAGAAGGACTGCCGGATATTCCGTGGGATGATTCAGGCGTGTGACGAGTGCAGGACGTACGTCGCTCTTGAGAGCGACGAGCTGAGGGAGAGAAACAGGATCGGATAGGGATCAATAAATAGGACAGTCGTCGAGTGATCAATCAGGCTTGCCGTTCCTGATGCGGTCGGACACCGCGATGTCGTTCTTTGACATTTCCAGCATCATGAAGTCCCTTGCGGCGACGGTCCTCACGCCAGAGCGGTCCTCGATCCAACGGGCCTGTGTCTCGGGGTTCTCCTGGACCACGCGCATGCCGAAGTGGGTGATGACGGCTAGTTCCGGCTTGACCTTCTCTATCAGGTAGCCGGCATCCTCGGTGCTGAGATGGTGGGGGATCCTCTGACCAAGCGGACGGGTCACGCAGGCAATCATCACCCTACACCTCCTGTGAGCTTTTATCACCGACTCGACCAGCTGCGTGTCGGAGACGTACGAGAGCAGGCCCTGCGAGGTCTGTATCCTGAACCCTACCGAGCTTGTGTCGCTGTGGGCCGAGGGCGTCGCCGTGACCTCGAGCGGCTTTATCGACGCTTTGGCGGACGGGGTCATGACCTTCACCGTCTTGGGCTTCGCGAGGTGGTACTTCGATATCGCGGGGCCGAACTCGCCATCCCCCTCTATCACGCTCCTGCTCCCGAGGAGCACGCCCTGCTTCCTCGTCCCTCCCTCGGTCATCGCCTCCAGCAATATCTCGGCGTCGAGGTAGTGGTCGGGGTGACAATGCGAGACGAGTATCGCGTGGGTCTTCATGGGGTCGAGACCGACCGACCGCATTCTGACGAGCGCCCCGGGGCCGGGGTCGATGTGGAGGTTGCGCTCGTCCTCGAGGTATATCCCGCCCGTCGCCCTCGCCTGGTATATCGTGGGGAACCTGCCGCCTCCGGTACCGAGAAAAGTTATCCTGACCATGGTCTGCCAAACCTTAATGCTCCATTCCTTTAATACCCTTCCACCGCCAGGAGGGAGGACGCTCTGAGGACAGTCATACGGAACGGCTTGATCGTCACGCAGAACGCCAGCAGAGAGGTCCTCCGGGGAGACCTGGCCGTCGAGGACGGCGTGATCGCCGAGGTGGGGGAAGTCTCCGCGGGGGGAGACCACGAGATCGACGCCGGCGGATGCGTGGTCATGCCTGGCCTCATCAACTGTCACACCCACGTCGCCATGGCGGTCATGCGAGGGATGGCGGACGACCTGAAGCTTGGACCGTTCCTCGAGAGGACCTTCGCCGTCGACTCAAGGAGGAAGGCCAAGGACATAGAGACGGGCGCGCTCCTCGGATGCGCGGAGATGGCCCGTTCGGGCACGACCTGTTTCCTCGACCTCTACTACTCACAGGACATCATAGCGAGGAGCGTCGAGAAGGCCGGCATGCGCGCGTACCTCGGCTGGGCGGTGCTCGACAAGGAGCTGACCACGCAGAAGGGAGATCCGATAGACAACTGCGAGCGGTTCATCGAGCGGCACGCCGACCATCCGCTCGTCACGCCTGTCGTCGCGCCGCAGGGCGTCTACGTGTGCTCCGACGAGACGCTGCTCGCCGCAAGTGAGTTGGCGCGAAGGAAGGGGACCGCGTGCCACTATCACCTCTCCGAGACGAGGAACGAGGTCTACGAGTACAAGAAGGTCAAGGGCAAGAGGCCGGTTGAGCACCTCGCGGAGATCGGCTTCCTGTCCGGGGGAGATGTCGCCGCGCACTGTGTCTGGCTGACCATGAACGAGGTTAGGGAGCTCGCACGCCACGGGGTGTCCGCGGTCCACTGCCCCACCTCCAACATGAAGCTCGCTGGAGGGGGCGTGTCCCCTCTGCCTGAGATGTTCGAGAGCGGGATGACCGTCGCCCTCGGCACGGACGGATGCTCGTCCAACAACTCGCTCGACATGTTCCTCGAGATGAAGTTCGCCGCTCTGCTTCAGAAGGCCAGCAGGTGGGACGCCTCCGTCCTGCCCGCGCAGAAGGTGCTCGACCTCGCGACGGTCGACGCTGCGAAGAGCCTAGGGGCGAATGAGAAGTTGGGCTCCCTCGAGCCGGGCAAGCGCGCTGACCTGGTCGTCGTGGACTGCAGGCACCCCGCGATGGCGCCGACGACGCCGGAGAACGCGGTCGCGAACCTCGTATACGCTAGCCCCTCCAAGGCCGTGCGCGACACGATGATCGACGGCAAGTTCGTGGTGCGCGACGGCAGGTTCGTCATGGCCGACGAGCACAGGTTGGCAGAGGAGGCGGTCGACTCCGCACAGGCTCTGCTGTCCGGGTGAGCGTCCGTAGAACAAGTTGGCTGAAGGGGTTTCTGTAAGGGGTTTCGTCACGGCGTACGAGCGAATGGCTCACCCGCCAATCTGTTTCTCCTTCTTGGTGATCTCGGCGATCTTCTCCGCCTCGATCTTCTCCTTGGCCATGAGCTCCTCGATCGCCTTCATCTCCTTCCTCAGCTCCTCCGGCTTCGGTATCGGTCCGAGCACGTCGTCGGCCTTCCCGACGGCGGTCTCTATGTCCTTTATCTCCGTCACCTCACGCTGAGGCGTGAGCCTTCCGACGCCCAGGTACTCCGAGGCACCCTCTATGAGCTTCGTGAGCTCGAACGGGAATATGATCTTTGTCGCCTGACCGTCGCCGATGGCCCTCATCGTGTCGAGGGAGAGCACGGTCAACGCCTTCGAGTCGAGTGGACTGGCTCCGACCGCGAGCACCCTGAGCTTCTGGGCCTCTCCCTGGGCCTCCAGTATCTGACGGAGCCGCTCGCCCTCGGCCTCGACGATCTTCGACTGCTTGATGCCCTCCGCCTGCAGGATGCGGGAGCGCTTCGCACCCTCGGCCTCTAGGATGGCGGAGCGCTTGACGCCGTCCGCGCGTAGGATTGCGGCTCGCCGCTCACGCTCGGCGGCGGTCTGCTCCTCCATGGCGGCCTTGACGGCCCCCACGGGGTCGACCTCCCGAATCTCCACCATCTCCACCTTGACGCCCCAGGGGTCCGTGGCCTCGTCCAGGGTGTCCCTGAGCTGGGTGTTGATGACCGCCCTGTTGTAGAGCACCTCGTCCAGCTCCATGTCGCCGATGGTGGATCGGAGCGTCGTCTGGGCCAGCGCCACGGTCGCGAGCTTGTAGTTCGCCACCTGGAAGAAGGCCTTCTCGGGGTCGACCACCTTGATGTAGATGATGGCGTCCACGCGCGTCGGGGAGTTGTCCTTGGTGATGACCTCCTGCTGGGGGACGTCGAAGACCTGTGTCCGCAGGTCCATCCGGATCACCTTGGTGATGAGGGGCGGGACCATGTTGAGACCCGGGTTGAGACGTCCGGAGTACTTGCCCAGCACTATCTTGAGGCCCTGCTCGTAAGGCTGGATGATCACCACCGCTTTGAACAGCAGGAACACCAGCAGCAGGGCGATGAGTATGAAGATGAACCAGAAGAAGTACACCGTCGCATCCGGTCCCTCGTCCTGCGCCGCGACCGCCGGGGCCACCATCGCTATAGTCATTATCGCCATCAATGCCACGAGGGCCCCCCGGGCCCACATGGACCTAACTTTTCCGTCATCCATGATATCACTTCCATGAACGTGAGGCATGAGCCCCCGAGGGCACCTAGGCCTCCACCTCCAGGGTCTCCTCCCAGCTCGAGGCGGCTGGGCCTTCCACGGGTCGGACCACCACCTTTACGCCCACCACCTGGGTGACCACCACCTTTGCGCCCTCGGGGATGACCTGGTCGGAGGTGGCGCTCCAGGTCTCCTGCTCGATCATCACCTTCCCCCGGATGTTGCCAGGGGAGATGTCCCGCTTGACGAAGCCCGTCCTGCCGACGAGGGAATCCGAGGAGAGCGTTGTGGGTTTACTGGGGGGGGCCAGGTGCTTGTAGAAGTAGAAG
>DUGQ01000144.1:6680-7133 GCA_013331315.1 Thermoplasmata archaeon | reverse complement strand
CCCGAGATGAAGAGCACGGGCGAGGTGATGGGCATAGGACGCAACTTCGAGGAGGCGCTCCTCAAGGCGACCCGCTCGCTCGAGATCGACAAGACCGGCCTGGAAGGAGACGGGTGGAGCGACGAGGAACTCGAGAAGCTCATGCGAAGGGCGACGGACGTGAGGCTCTTCGCCATAGCGGAGGCTCTCAGGCGCGGGGTCGAAATCGAGACGATATGCGAGCTGACTGGCTGGGACAGGTTCTTCGTCACCAAGATGAAGAAGATATCGTCCCTTGAGAGAGCCCTAGGGGCTCTGGACGACGAAACCCTCCGCTCGGCGAAGAAGTTCGGCTTCGGCGACGAGTACATCGGCAAGCTCTCGGGAACGGGAGCGGAGGAGGTGAGAAGTCTCAGGAAGTCACGCGGCCTGAGCCCCACGTACAAGATGGTGGACACCTGCGCGGCGGAGTTC
>DUGQ01000144.1:0-6673 GCA_013331315.1 Thermoplasmata archaeon | reverse complement strand
ACCCCGAGACCGTCTCCACGGACTTCGACGTGTCGACGCGGTTGTACTTCGAGCCTATCACGGCCGAGGATGTGCTCAACGTCGTGGAGAAGGAGGACGCGGACGGCATAATGCTCCAGTTCGGAGGACAGACTGCCATCAACCTAGCCATGGGACTTCAGCGCATGCTCCAGGGCACGAAGACCGAGATCCTGGGAACATCTCCCGACGCCATCGACCTCGCGGAGGACAGGAAGAGGTTCTCCAGCCTCATGGACTCGCTGGGCATCCCGCAGCCCAAGTCCGGCACCGGGTTCTCCTTCGAGGAGGTGAAGAGCCTGGCAGAGGGCATAGGCTATCCTGTCCTGATAAGACCGAGCTACGTCCTAGGCGGACGGGCGATGGAGATTGTCTACAGCGAGTCCGAGCTGGAGACGTACATGCGGAGCGCGGCGAAGGTCTCGAAGAGCCACCCAATCCTGGTAGACAAGTACTTGACCCACGCCATAGAGATAGATGTCGACGCCGTGTGCGACGGGACGGAGGTGTTCATAGGAGGCATCCTGGAACACATCGAGGAAGCGGGAGTCCATTCAGGCGACGCGACGATGGTGTTGCCTCCTCAATCGATCCCGGCGGAGGTCGTTGACAAGATAAGGGATATCACCCGCAAGGTCGCGCTCGCGCTCAACACCAAGGGCCTCATGAATCTCCAGCTGGCATACAAGAATGGCGACGTGTACATGCTCGAGGCGAATCCCAGGGCCAGCAGGACAGTTCCAATCATCTCCAAAGCCACGGGCGTCCCTCTCGCCAAGGTCGCGACCAAGGTAATGCTCGGGAAGACCCTCAGGGAGCTGGGATTGGTGGGCGAGACAAAGATGGACCACGTGGCAGTCAAATCGTCCGTCTTCCCGTTCCTGAAGCTCCCAGGTGTGGACAGCATCCTGGGGCCGGAGATGAAGTCCACTGGAGAGGTGATGGGTATCGACGCCTCGTATCCGGCGGCGGTTTGGAAGGCGCTGGTCGCGTCGGGGCAGAGGCTGCCAGCGAAGGGCAATGTCTACGTCAGCGTGGCCGAAGAGGACCGGGACGAGCAGGTCCAGGACATTGCGAGAAGGCTCAGTGATCTGGGTTTCGGCCTTTTCGCGACGAAGGGGACGGCCGCGTATCTCCGCTCAGCGGGGCTCGACGTGACCACCGCTTACAGGATCTCCGAGAATATGGCCCCGGACGCCCTGTCGTTGATGCGTGGCGGGGCGATACAGATGATCGTGAACACGCCCACGGAGTCCTCGGGCGCGAGAAGGGACGGCTACATGATGAGACGGCTGGCAGTCGAGCTGGAGATCCCCATGCTCACGACGCTGAATGGCGCCAGCGCTGCGGTGCTGGCGATGGAACACGCGATGACGAGGGAGATATCCGTGAGAGACCTCGCGTCGTTCCATTCCACAAAGCCGTAAGGCGTCTATTCTTTTCCGAGCGCTTCGAGCGCCAGCTCGGCGCCCTTGCGGCCTGAAAGAAGCATCGAGCCGAAGGTCGGACCCATCCTCGGCAGGCCATAAGTGGCTGAGACGGACATGCCTATGACGATCAGCCCTGGATGGACGAAGCCGGTCTTCTCGACCACCGCGTCCTCGCTGGCCTCGATCCACATCGGGCCACAGCCAGGTATCTTGAGAATCCCGTGCTGCTCGAGTTTCCTGGCCACCGAAGCGTCGTGCCCAGTGCCGTCGATCACGACCTTGGACTCGAGAGATATGGGGTCCACGCAGGCCACGGGCTTGGGCAGGTAGTTCACGGGTGTCCAGTTGACAACGACGCCAGCGACCCTGTTCTGCTCCCTGAGCACGACATCGTCGAATGAGACCATGTTCAGGACCTTCGCTCCGGCCTCGCATGCAGCGACGATGAGCTTGGAGCAGATCAACGGGCCAGGGGTCGTGAACAGGCCTTTCTCATGCTCGCTATACCGAATCCGCAACTCGTCCAGAATCTTGTCGGCCGGCGCTCTTATCGTGACCGAGTTCATCAAGAACCCGCCCATCCAGAACCCACCGCCCAGGTAGTTGTTCTTCTCGATTATGACCACGTCCGCTCCCTTGCGGGCTAGGTCGTACGCCGCGAGAAGACCGCTCGGGCCTCCTCCGACCACGATTACATCGGACTCCACGACCTTCTCCATGTCCTTGGTGAACTCTGACAGGATCGCTCTGGTGACGGCGCTCTCTGACGACTTCTCGAAGATTGGCATCTGCAAACCCCGGCCTGCGTCGACAGCATACCTGGTACCCGAATATAAGAATTGCCATACCACCCGTGGGACGCTTCGGCGAGAAGGGCCGAGGGCCTGTGCGGGGAAACGATAATGGTCTGCCGACGGATAATCTGGTACGGAGCGGAGCGATGCTTCCGCACGGATGCCCCGCAAGCGCGAATGTCTGGCTCCGCTCCTCCCCTACAGAGTTGACCGGCAAGATGACGATCGAGACCGACCCGGTGTGCAAGATGAAGGTGGACCGCGACAGAGCGAAGTGGCATTCCAACTACGGTGAGAAGGTGTACTACTTCTGTGCGGCGGGCTGCAAGACCGCGTTCGACAAGGATCCCGAGAAGTACCTCTGAGCGGGCTGCCAACTGTCGTTCCACTTCGGCGCGACTAGGCCAATCCAGGAGCTGCTGCCGCCGACTTCATGCGCTCGTACTTCTCCTTGTACAGCTTCGCGCATACACTGCAGCAGAGATAGTGTGTCTTGCCGTCGAGCTTGACCTTGACGCCCTCGTCCTTCATCAGGTGCCCGCAATAGTAGCACTTGATCAGAAGGCCAGCCTCGTCCGTCAGCGAGGCGCGGGGCATCTCCTTGGGCGTCCTCAGAATCATCGAGTTGTCTATCTTGGTTATCTCGTGTATGCCAGCCAGCGACTGCATGAAGCTCTGGTACTTCTTCTGGTCGTAGAACGAGAGTATGCACAGTATCCTGGAGTCCGAGAGCACGTGTATCTGCCGGACGATATCCTCGTTGCTGATCCTGCTCACCACGCGGTCTATGTCCGATGGCTTTGCCTCGAAGACCGTGGAAACGGATATCTGCCCGAGAACGTCTGCGTCAAGAAGCACGGAATACCCCTTTATCAGGCCGTTGTCGACCATGTTCTGAACACGCGAACTGACGGTCGGCGTGCTCACCTTTATCTTCGATGAAATCTCCCTGAACGAGGCTCGTCCGTTCTCCTGCAACTCCCTCAGAATCTTCCTGTCAACATCATCCAATGTCATTGTCGCCGTTTACAGTTTGTCGTACGCATGGATATTCTTTCCGGTTGAAAGGTACGGGGGGTCTCGGGCAAAACAAACGAAAACGGCGACTAACCCGGCGTGCTGACGGCACGTCTGGCTATGACGATGATGACGGCTATATCACCTAAGATGACAGGGACTGAGACGAACGCCCTCGATTTCGCCGCAGGCCGCCTCGGAGCACCTGCCTGTCAGATGACAACAACTTAATTACGCTGGAGCGCAGTTATGCGCACCCATGGCATCAAAGGTCAACGCGGCGCATATCCTGGTCAAGGACGAGACGAAGGCGAAGGATCTGCTATCCGCTGTCAAGGAAGGGAAGGACTTCGGACAGCTGGCGAGGACTCACTCCGAATGTCCCTCCGGGAAGAACGGGGGAGGGCTCGGGTGGTTCGGGCGCGGACAGATGGTGAGGGAATTCGAGGACGCCGCGTTCAGCGCCAAGAAGGGCGAGACCGTGGGCCCCGTGAAGACCCAGTTCGGCTGGCACCTCATCAAGGTCATCGATGTCAAGTAGATTCGGAGCAGACGCTCGCCCGTCGCATCGAAGGATTCCTGAGGTCCAACGAGTAGTCGCCTACTCGGAGGGCTCGCGACTCTCACAGCCGTACATCTCGTCAGGACCCAGGAGCTGGGGGAACCTGGCCCTCAGAGATTCCCTCGCCACGTAGCACAAATGGCAATCATCCGCGAACTTTTCAATCGGAAGCTCGAGCCCGAGCCTCTGGACCAGCGCCGCGGGACCTCCGTTCACCAAGGCCGAGAGGACCGGATCCTTCGAGTGGTCGTAGCCCTCCAGGATGTCAACGAGCCTATGAGCGCGGACGTCGCCGACGACGATGCCCTGACACACATGGACCAGGCCCAACGGGTCCACGTGCACCCTGGACGGGCTGGCGAGGTCCTCGGGACATGAGGTCAGTCCCGCCGGGTCTCTCGTGCAGTGCTCAGGGGCGATCTTCTCCGACGCCCGCCCCCTGAAGTACATCTGGCCTCCGTCCTCTGAGTCAGTTCCGGGCCGACACACCTTGAGCACGCCCACCGGGATGCCCAGCTGTTCGGCGGCGACGACGACATTCCGTGCGCGCAGGTCGTCCTCCGACATCCTGTGATACTCGTCATCGCTGACACTGAGGTCGGAAACGCCCAGCTCTGCAAACGGCCTCAGGCTGAGCAGGGCGTCCTCAACGGTCACGCCCCAGTACCCGTTCGTGACGATACCTACATCGAACCCCATCGACCGGGCGAGCTTCGCACCTTCAAGGAGGGTCGAGTAGTACATGAAAGGCTCGCCCCCCTCGAAGTAGATCATCTTCACTCCCTCCGATTCCTGGGCCTGGGAAAGGACCTCCCTGATGAAGCCCATGGGCATCGTGAGCAGCTGACTGGGACCGGCCCAGACGAAACAATGGTCGCACTCACGCTCGCAACGGTAGGTCGTCAGCAGATGGACCGCTTCAATACGCGAAGTCATGAAGATTCTCGCTCCAACGAGGCGCGCGACCTGGTCCAGACCTTCTCAGGCCTCGTCCCGGAGGTCCACGCCCAAATCCCGCATCGCCTTCTTGTACTTGCGAATGACGCCCGTGTATTCCTTGGAGGGCTTCCTCTTGTCGGCGTCCCAGCATTCGAAGAGTCCTTTGCCCAGTGGGGGCTTCATGAGATTGGACTCGTACTTCTTCAGCAAGCTGGTGGCAAGGGAGTTCGCGTCTGCCAGTTTCATCCCGGCCACGGCGTGTCCTACCTCGGCGGATATCCTTGGTTCCACGGGCGTTGTCCGGTCCTCGTATCTGTTCGAGGCGATTCCCACGGACTCTATGGACAGACCGGAGGTAACGGCCGCCGTCACCGAGGCCGATGTCTCGAACAGGGCCATCGTCGTGCAAGGCCCTGCCGAGGCGTAGTTGAGGTTGATGCTCGGGATGTGAGTGTTCCGGCTCACCGCCTGGCCCGTCATGCTGATAATCCACAGGAGTTCCCTGCAGCTGCTCGACACGTACCTCAGGTGAAGAGGGAACGGCAACATCCAGCTCGCCTGGTACGTCATGGCGCCCATCAGGTGGTGCGCCACGTTCGACACCGCAGTCCCCTCGGGACCACCGGAGTACCCTCCAAGCAGCGGGCCGAAGCACATTCCGACCGCGCCACCCATCGAGATGGCGACCGCGACCTTGTTCAACCTCGCGAAATCGACCTTCATCGGGTCCATGCAGCATATCATGTAACCGTCGGACCTGCGCATGCCATAGCGCGGATGCAGCGCCGCGGCGAACGCGATATCGGACTCGGCGGTCGAGAGCGAGTTCATGACTGGAAGTCCCTCACGGCCGACCCTGTTGCACGTCTCCCTCGCGAGCACCGCGTTCCTCATCGCGCCGAACACCTCGAGCGGGGACGCAGGACGTATCCTCATGCCTCCCACGCGGGTGAGAGCGGGCGTGGTCAAGGCGTTGATCTCCGGGATCTCGGCGTATCCCTCCATCAGTGTGATGAACGACTTGTCGCTGGACACTGACCCCCCTCCGGCGCCAAGCAGGCACCAAGGCGGAGACTTGTCACCGACCTTCCTGGCTCGGAGAACCTTCCTGTCGCGCCCCTCGCCGAACTCCAGAGCCTCCGGGGCGAAACGCAGGCATTCCCGAATCTCCTGGTCGGTGTACGATATCACGCGAGCGCTGCTAGTGCAGTACGCGCCGACTTCCACGAGCAGGTCCACAGCGGCCTTGAACATATCGTCCGCCATCGATGGGTCGTTGGGGATCGGCGTCTTGGGGTCGAACTTGATGTCGTGCTTCTTGACGACCTCCTGGACCTTGGAGGCGAACCTCCTGAGCTGGTAGTCCGTCTCGTTCATCGGCTGGCCCTCGAGAGCCTTCTCCATCACGTCGAGGATCTGGACCACAGGATCACTTCCCTTTGACCAGCTTGTTCGCGAGCTTGACGGAGGTCGCGGCGTCCTCCCCCCAGCCGTCGGCGCCTATCTCCTTCGACCACTCACCGGTGGTGGGGCCACAGCCGACCATCACGGCGTACTTCTTGCGCTCCTTGAGAGAGACGAGGTAGTCGATGATATCCTTCTGCGAGCCGATCGTGCTGGACATGAGGGCCGAGGCGCCGATCACCTTCGCGCTAGCGCGCTTCGCCTCCTCCACGAACGTCGTCGTCTTGACGTCTACCCCGAGGTCGACGACGCTGAACCCGTTCGCCATTAGCATGTTGGATACGATGTTCTTGCCGATCTCGTGCACGTCTCCCTGGACGGTTCCAATGACGATTGTCCCCTTGGACACCATCCTGTCCTTCGGTATAAGGGGGAGCAGCAGGCTCATCGCGGTCTTCATAGCGTCGGCGGCGAGCATGAGCTCGGGAAGGTATATCTCCATCTTCTCG